>NZ_JBNFOL010000026.1:0-58990 GCF_057364765.1 Brevibacterium sp. LAARM3_SD1
ACCGCGATCGCGTTCGTCACCGGCGAACCCCTGAGGCTGCCAAGGCTCTGCGTAACTTTGCCAATGCGAACGACAAGCTCGTGGTGAAGGGCGGTTACTTCGATGGAACCGCACTCAGCTCCGAGCAGGTCAACCAGCTCGCCGACCTCGAATCCCGCGAAGTGCTGCTTGCAAAGGCAGCAGGTGCCATGAAGGCAAGCCTCCACCAGGCGGCTTACCTCTTCACCGCTCCGCTGGTCAAGGCCGTGCGCACTGTCGATGCCCTCCGCGAGAAGCAGGACGACGCTCCTGCTTCCGACGCCTGAGCATCACCCCAAACCGAACCGGTCGCTGATCGTGACCAAAACAGGAAGGACTAGCCACCATGGCTAAGCTCACCACCGACGAGCTCCTCGAAGCTTTCAAGGAGCTCACCCTCGTCGAACTGTCCGAGTTCGTCAAGAAGTTCGAAGAAGAGTTCGACGTCGAGGCTGCCGCTCCGGCCGCCGTTGCCGCTGCCCCTGCCGCCGGTGGCGGAGAGGCCGCTGCTGCTGAAGAGCAGACCGAATTCGACGTCATCCTCGAATCGGCCGGCGAGAAGAAGGTTCCCGTCATCAAGGAAGTTCGTGGACTCACCTCCCTCGGACTCAAGGAAGCCAAGGACCTCGTCGACGGAGCTCCCAAGGCCGTCCTCGAAGGCGCTTCGAAGGAAGATGCCGAGAAGGCCAAGGAGACCCTCGAGGCTGCCGGCGCCACCGTCACCCTCAAGTGATCTTCTGGGCAGCAGCCTGACTGCTGCCTGAGGCTTCGAACCCCCACAGTCCGCTGTGGGGGTTCTTTGCGTCCCCGCCGAGGATGCCGCCCCGCCGCCATGTGACCGATTCGGAACACCGATCGACAGAGGCCGGTCTCAACCTGACTTATCCTTGACTGGTGACTGAGACGACGAGCTACGCCCGGGCCCAGCAGCAGCTGCGCGACCGCATCCGCGGAACCTGGGCGCAGCAGCCCCTCTATATCGACGAGATCATCAGGTCCGGACTCACCGAGAATCAGATCACGGCCATCCGGCAGGCCTCGCAGGCGACCGAAGACACCGGCCTCACGCACTTCGTCGCCATCATCCCCGGCCTCCGGGTCAGGGGCTACGGCGATTGGGCGAAATTCACCTCCGAGTTCGCATTCGACATGCACGAAATGTCGGGGCAGAAGCAGACCCTCGTCCTCTTCAGCGAGGGCGAGACCTCCGCCCGTTCATTCGCCTACCTCGTCACCGACAACGGCCCCGTCGTCCCCACCGGCGCCCCCGAACTGATGAAGTCCAGCAGCGACGACTTCATCCCCGTCGAACTCGCCGTCCCCTACTACCTGCAGGTCCTCGTCGCCGCCGCCAAAGGCACCGAACCTCCCCAGGCACCGGATTTCGACACCCGCGACGTCGGCGACCGCAATGAGGACTACATCGAACGCTTCGGCCTCGACAACTCCGACCCCGATACGTTGGTTTTCGGTGCAACGACCGTCGCCGCCCTCGGCGCGGCCCTGCGGTTGCTCCGTCGCCGCAATCGCTATTCCTGGCGCACGGGTCTGACCACGAAGCCGGAGCTGGTCGCGTCGCACAAGCTGAAGAAGGCCGTCACCGAGGCGGCCGCCCCGATCCCCGAACCCGACCATCCCGATGACGAGACGTGGGCCCTGTATGACCGAGGCCGACGAATCCAGGATGCTCTGGCAGTCCTGACCGCGGCTCACCCGGATTGGGCAGAATCGGTCGACTTCGCCCACCGCAACGGCGTGTTCGTCCTCATCACCCTCGACAGATGGGTACGCCGACAGCTGCGCAGACGCTCCGGCAGGGCCGAAGACGAACCGCGCTTCTGCTTCCTCGTCCCGCACCACCGCAAGGACATCGAAGACCACGTGCTCAAACAGTCCGGCCGCATCCTCACCGTAGGTCTGTGTGCCGACTGTCGTGAGGAGCTGGCAGCCGGTCACGACCCGGAACGCCTCATGGTGCCCAAACGCCCGGGTTCCACCCGCGCAGTCCCGTACTTTCACCGTGACGACGCCTACGCACTCTCCGGTTTCGGAAGCTTCCAGCCCCTCGACGAGGCGGTGCTGGACGAAATGAGCCCACAGCGCTCCGCCGCCGGAAGGAAACGATGATGGCCGTCGGAACCGCACGTTCGATCACCCCACTCGACTGGCTCATCGCCGTCGTCGCGGTCGCTGCAGTGTCGATCGGCGCCACTCTGCTGAGCACACATCTGTTCGATGAAGCGAGAGCCGAGAGGATCACCGCAGCCGACAGCGACGCGATCGTCGTCGACTCGATCTACGACGACCGCATCGAAGGCGCCCACGATCCGAACTACGCAACAGACCGCTACCAGGCCATCGCGAAGTCCTTCGCCGCCGACCCCGTGTACTTTGACGGATACCCCGAGTTCGACATCGACGAGGGCGACACCGACTCCATCCGCGCCGAGATCGCCGACGCCGACAGCCCCATCTATGTGGCGTTCCTCAATGCATCGGATCTCGACGACGCCGATGGCGACCTCGATCTCCTGGCGGCCCGGATCGTCACAGAGATGGACGACCCCGAGGCCGCAGTGCTCACGGTCGACGCCACCGGACTCATGGGACTGGCAGAGAAGGGCGTCACCCGACCCTCAGTGCTGAGTCTGACGGGGGACTCCGATGACAGCGACTCCCGCGCCGCACTCGCGGCAGTGCGCGAGATCAGCTCCGCCGAGACCGAGGACGTCGAGTCGAGCTACTCGCATCGCCACGATGACGACGGCAACCCGGAGGTGATCGACGAGGACTCGACGAAGGATCCGCACACGCTTTCGTACAGCACCGGCGGCGCGGTCGCCGGAGCCATCTTCGGCATCCTCGTCGGCGGGGGTGCCGGAGTCGGAATCCACTTCATCCGCCGCGCTCTGAAGAAACGGACAGCCAAGCAGTGACTCAACAGGCCCAGACCATCGCCGAGGCGCTCAACACCGATCCCGTCTACGTGACGAGCAGCGCGAAGGGGGAGATCAACGAAGCGCTGCTGCAGAAGGCGGAGACGAAGATCGACAACCTCGATTTCGATGTCTTCGTCATCGTCTCCGGGGACCAGGGAGCCGACCGGGACCTGCTTGAGCAGGTCAAGGTCTTCAACGGCGGTGAGGGTGCGTTCATCATGATCGACACGAACACCGACCTCGCCGTCGATTACACCTTCGAGGACCAGCACGACCTGCAGATGCAGGTGATGGAGCAGATGTCCGTCGGACGCGACCAATGGAGCCACAGCACTCCGTCGCAGACGAAGCTGAACATGCTCCTCGACCTCTACGCCGACCCGCAGGAAGCCCCGGAGTACGAAACCGGTCAGGAGGCCCCGGGCAGCGAAGTGGAGACGGTCGAGGGGTCGAGTTCGACTGCCACGCTGTTCCTCGGGGGAGCGGTTCTGGTTCTGGCACTCGTCATCGCCGTCATCTGGTTCGCCCGGTCCCGGCGGGAACGAGCGAAAGCCACGCGCACCCGGCGCCGCTTCGAACTGCCCGCACGACTGCTCGACCGCGTCGATGACCTGCAGCGGAAGACCCTGCGGGAAGGACTGAGCGAGGACACGACGGAGCTGGCCGACGAGATCACACAGCTGCAGACCCAAGAGCTGAGCACCACTGACGCCGAAGGCGTGGAACGGGCGCTCGACGCCTACCAGATGGCCAGAGCCATCGTCGACGACGGCGAGGCAGAACGCATCGACCTCGCCGGGGCAATGGTTCTGCTGCGGCAGGCCGGACGTGAGATCGCCGAGGTGAAGCTGCATAAGTCGGCCAAGCGCGGGACAAAGTCACGGAAGTCCGACGTCGCACGGGCCACCTCCTCGACGAAATCGGCGAAGACCCGGGGACTCCCAGAGAGCCTGTGCACGGTCAATCCGCTGCACGGGGAAGCACGGACGAACCGGCTGGTGAGCACGGAGCGCAAGGGCCACCTGGCGGGAAAGAGCGTCCGCGTGCCCGTCTGCGGCAGCTGCCAATCCGATCTGCAATCCGGCCGCGAACTGCAGTGGATCTTCGACGGCGACCGACCCTACGTCGAGGGTCGCAGCGTCTGGGCGCAGACTCTGTTCGGTGCCATCGGCGGCGATCTCGTCACCGCCCTGCATCGGCAGGGATCCTAGTTCCGCGCTGGTGACTCGCACCATCCGGTCAGACCAGACTGTGCTCCCGCGGGATTGTCCGATCATGGTCACCCGGCATGGAGCGGGCCGGCAGAGCCACCTCGGCGTCTCCCTGATCGACCATCAGCCCCTCGATATCGGCGAGCTGACGAGTCAGGAAGTCACGATCGACCGGAACCCCGTGTCCGGGAACGAACGTCTTCGCCTCGGGAAACGACAGCAGGGTGTGCAGGCTCGCTGCCCATTCGCTCAGGGCAGCATCGGCACCGGCCTGAGGAGGAGCCGCCTCCTCGACGAGGTCACCGGCGAAGACGATGCCGAGCTCGGGCAGGCGGACGATGAGATCTGCCGTCGAATGACCGCCGAGGACATGGAATTCGACCGGGCAGTCGCCGAGGTCGAGGTGCCACACATCGCCGGGTGTCGGATCGACGGGGGAGACGTCGACGATGAGGTCGCCGGGCTCGGCGGGCAGGCTCGACCGGTAGTCATCCGGGAAGTCGCCGCCGGCGACACCGTCGAGAGCGATCCAGGCCGTGGCCTCCTGATCGGAGGCGAATGACGACGACGCGTACACGGCGGTGACCCCGGCGGATACCGCAGCGGCGGCACCGAAGAAGTGATCCCAATGATCATGGGTGATCGCGAGTTCGACCGTGCGCGGACGGTCGCCCCCGATCTCCTCGCCGAGGCGGCCCGCCCGCTCCACCAGGTGCGCGGCGGCCGCGGGGCCGGGGCCCGCATCGACGAGCAGAGTGCGATCGGTGCCGACGATGATTCCGCAGTTGATCGCGGCAGGATCGAAGCTGAGAATTCTCACTCGTGTCATGGTCGCAGTCTAGAATGTCTCCCACCGGCTGTCAGCGCGACGATGCGCGAAGGAGGCATCGCAGCGCGAGGCGGACACCTGCGACGACAGAGGCCACAGATGGAGATCACCCGGATCAGATCCGGACACGGCGACCCGGCGGCGATCGAGGCACTGATGCCCGAGCTGCTCGGCTTCGACGCCGTCATCAACCGAGCATCAGGGCTGGGGGAGGACTTCGATCCGAACCCTGAGGACCTGCGGCACTCGCTGACCTCGACCAGCAGGTACCGGACGCACCTCACCTGGCTCGGTCGCATCGACGGGGTGATCGTGGCCAAAGGCGTGGCCGAACTCCGCCTGTCCAGCAACACTGACACTGCTCAGGTCTGGTGCGGGGTCCACCCGGACCACCGTCGTGGCGGACTGGGTGCCGCTCTGCTGACGGTTATGGAGGACGAACTGCGCGCAGAGGGGCGCACAGCACTGTCGAGCTACTGCGATATCCCGGAATCGGTCAGGACCGCCGATCTCCGCGGTGCCCATCTGGCAGCCGAGACCGGTACCGGGGCGCTGCCGGTCTCTGTGCCGGAAGTGTCGTTCCTCAGCAGCCGCGGTTACGGATTCGCCCAGATCGAACGGTGCTCGGTCGCTCCAACTGCAGTCGCGGCCGGCCTCGACCTCGGTGCAGACGCCGACGACTACGTCATCGAGACCTGGCGAGGTCCCGTCCCGGAGCAGCGACTGGAGCACATCGCACTGCTCAAGGGCCGGATGAGCACGGACACGCCCGGAGCGGAGAAATTCGGGGGAGAGGAAAGCTGGGACGGTGAGCGGGTGAGAGCCCTCGACGCAGAGAAGAAGGTGAGAGGCGAAGAGATGGCCACTGCGCTGGCACTCCTCGACGGGGAGCCGGCGGGCTTCACACAGATCGGGCATTCGGCCGACAGACCGACCGTGGGCTGGCAGGGAGGAACCCTGGTGCGCAGAGAGCATCGGGGCCACAATCTCGGGGCTCGACTCAAGATCGCCAACCACCGCAGCCTCGACGAGCATACGGCGGTCGAGCGCGTGTACACGTGGAATGCCGTGGAGAATTCGTGGATGCTCGCGATCAACGATCGGGCGGGTTTCGCCACCTGGGCATGGGTGGGAATGTGGACGAAGAATCTGCGCTGAAACCGTCTTGCCAGACTTGACCAGATGCTATAAGCTTGATATTTGCATCGTTCTGCCTGTGGTGTGCCTTCATATAGCGGTGGGCACAGCATTTCCACTCAAGTGAACCATGCCGACGCCGGGAGTCGAAATCTGACACACCCCGTGGTGGTCCGGACGTCGCCGGAACGAGTGGGCAGACGAAGTATCAGATGGTGAAGCACTCGGAAGGAACCAATTGGCCGCCGCCAACGACAACACCAGGACCGCTAATCCCCCCAAGAGAATTTCCTTCGCGAAGATTCGCGAGCCCCTCGAGGTTCCCGATCTGCTCGGTCTGCAGACGGACAGCTTCGACTGGCTGATCGGATCGGAGGCGTGGCAGGACCGCGTCGCCGAAGCCATCGAGGTCGGGGACGACTCCGTCGCAACCACCTCGGGACTCGAAGACATCTTCGAAGAGATCTCGCCGATCGAAGACTTCGGCGGATCCATGTCGCTGTCGTTCCGCGAGCACCGGTTCGAAGCTCCCAAGTACTCGATCGACGAGTGCAAGGAACGCGATATGACCTACTCGGCGCCGCTGTACGTCACCGCCGAGTTCATGAACAACAACACAGGCGAGATCAAGAGCCAGACCGTGTTCATGGGTGACTTCCCCCTCATGACAGACAAGGGCACGTTCATCGTCAACGGCACCGAGCGCGTCGTCGTCTCCCAGCTCGTGCGTTCGCCCGGCGCCTACTTCGAATCCAGCGTCGACAAGACCACGGACAAGGACATCTTCACAGCGAAGATCATCCCCTCCCGCGGTGCCTGGCTGGAGTTCGAGGTCGACAAGCGCGACCAGGTCGGCGTTCGCCTCGACCGCAAGCGCAAGCAGTCCGTGACCGTTCTGCTCAAGGCCCTCGGCTGGTCCGAAGCGAAGATCCTCGAAGAGTTCGGCGAGTTCGAATCGATCCGCGAGACGATGGCCAAGGACACCGTGACCACGCAGGACGAAGCGCTGCTCGATATCTACAAGAAGCTGCGTCCGGCAGAGCCCGCGACCGCTGAGGCCGCCCGCAACCTGCTCAACAACCTCTACTTCAACCCGAAGCGCTACGACCTGGCCAAGGTCGGCCGCTACAAGGTCAACCGCAAGCTCGGCGTCGAAGCCCCGCTGTCGGACTCGGTGCTCTCCACCGAAGACGTCGTCGCCACCATCCGCTACCTCGTGTCGCTGCACGCCGGAGTGGACACGGCCAAGGGCACCCGCGACGGTGAAGAGGCTGAGATCAGCGTCAAGCTCGATGACATCGATCACTTCGGCAACCGTCGCATCCGCGCCGTCGGCGAGCTCATCGAGAACCAGATCCGCACCGGCCTGTCCCGGATGGAGCGCGTCGTACGTGAGCGCATGACCACCCAGGACGTCGAAGCGATCACCCCGCAGACCCTGATCAACATCCGCCCCGTGGTGGCTGCGATCAAGGAGTTCTTCGGCACCTCGCAGCTCTCGCAGTTCATGGATCAGAACAACCCGCTCGCGGGGCTGACCCACAAGCGCCGCCTCTCCGCACTGGGACCGGGCGGTCTCTCGCGTGACCGTGCCGCCATGGAAGTCCGTGACGTGCACCCCTCGCACTACGGCCGCATGTGCCCGATCGAGACCCCCGAAGGTCCGAACATCGGTCTGATCGGTTCGCTGGCGTCCTACGCCCGCATCAACCCCTTCGGTTTCATCGAGACGCCTTACCGCAAGGTCGTCGACGGTGTCGTGACCGATGAGACGCAGTACCTGACCGCCGATGACGAACTCGAGTTCAACATCGCCCAGGCCAACGCGCCGCTGACCGAAGACCAGCGTTTCGCTGAGGTCGAGGTCCTGGCCCGTCCGAAGGGCGGCGGCGGTGAAGCCGAACTGGTTCAGCACGACCAGATCGACTTCATGGACGTCTCCGCTCGCCAGATGGTGTCGGTGGCTTCGGCTCTGATTCCGTTCCTCGAGCACGACGATGCCAACCGCGCCCTCATGGGTGCGAACATGCAGCGTCAGGCCGTGCCGCTGGTGATGGCCGAATCCCCGGTCGTGGGCACCGGCATGGAATACCGTGCCGCCGTCGACGCCGGCGATGTCATCACCGCTGAGAAGTCCGGTGTCATCACCGAGGTTTCGGCCGACTTCGTCACGGTGCTCGCCGACGACGGAACCCAGCTGACCTACAAGGCTGCGAAGTTCAAGCGTTCGAACCACGGCACCTCGTACAACCAGCGCATCCTCGTCGACGAAGGCGACCGTGTCGAAGCCGGCACCGTCCTCGCCGACGGTCCGTCCACCGAGAACGGTGAGATGGCTCTGGGCAAGAACCTCCTCGTGGCGTTCATGTCCTGGGAAGGCTACAACTACGAGGATGCGATCATCCTCTCCCAGCGCCTCGTCCAGGACGATGTGCTCTCCTCGATCCACATCGAAGAGCACGAAGTCGATGCGCGCGACACCAAGCTCGGTGCCGAAGAGATCACTCGGGACATCCCGAACATCTCGCCCGACGCCCTGGCCGACCTCGACGATCGCGGAATCATCCGCATCGGCGCCGAGGTCACCGACGGCGACATCCTCGTCGGCAAGGTCACCCCGAAGGGTGAGACCGAGCTGACACCGGAAGAGCGCCTGCTGCGCGCCATCTTCGGTGAGAAGTCCCGTGAGGTCCGCGACACCTCGCTGCGCGTTCCCCACGGCGAGATCGGCACCGTCATCGGTGTGCGCGTCTTCGACCGTGAGGACGACGACGAGCTCTCGCCCGGCGTCAACCAGATGGTCCGCGTCTATGTGGCCCAGCGCCGCAAGATCACCATCGGTGACAAGATGGCCGGCCGTCACGGAAACAAGGGCGTCATCTCGACGATCCTGCCGGTCGAGGACATGCCGTTCCTCGCCGACGGCACCCCCGTCGACGTCATCCTCAACCCGCACGGTGTTCCCCGTCGTATGAACATCGGCCAGGTCTTCGAAGTCCACCTCGGATGGATCTCGAAGCAGGGCTGGAAGATCGAGGGCAACCCCGAGTGGGCCGCCGAGCTGCCCGAGGCCGCTCGCGAAGCCGAGGCCGGCACCAACTTGGCCACCCCGGTCTTCGACGGTGCGCACGAGCAGGAGCTGCGCGGACTGCTGGATTCGACGACCCCGAACCGCGATGGGGACCGCCTCATCGACTCCTCGGGCAAGGCCCAGCTGTTCGACGGTCGCTCCGGTGAGCCGTTCCCGTACCCGATCTCGGTCGGCTACATGTACATGCTCAAGCTCCACCACCTCGTCGACGACAAGATCCACGCGCGTTCGACCGGACCGTACTCGATGATCACCCAGCAGCCGCTCGGTGGTAAGGCGCAGTTCGGTGGTCAGCGCTTCGGTGAGATGGAAGTCTGGGCTCTCGAGGCCTACGGCGCCGCCTACACCCTGCAGGAGCTTCTGACGATCAAGTCCGATGACATCCCGGGCCGTGTGAAGGTCTACGAAGCCATCGTCAAGGGTGAGAACCTGCCCGATCCGGGAATCCCGGAATCGTTCAAGGTCCTCATCAAGGAGATGCAGTCCCTGTGCCTCAACGTCGAAGTTCTGTCTTCCGACGGAGGCCATGTCGAGATGGGCGAGTCGGAGGACGAGGTCTACCGCGCCGCCGAGGAACTCGGCATCGACCTCTCCCGCCGCGAAGCACAGACCGTAGAAGAAGTCTGAGGACTTCCACTTCAACCGACACAACTTTTTGATGAACGATTCGTTCATCGCCAGGAAAGAGGATTTACGTGCCTGACGTCAATTTCTTTGATGAACTGCGCATCGGTCTTGCCACCACGGAGAACATCCGCGGCTGGTCACACGGTGAGGTGAAAAAGCCTGAGACCATCAACTACCGCACCCTGAAGCCGGAGAAGGACGGACTCTTCTGCGAGAAGATCTTCGGCCCCACCCGCGACTGGGAGTGCGCCTGCGGAAAGTACAAGCGAGTCCGGTTCAAGGGCATCATCTGCGAACGCTGCGGCGTCGAGGTGACCCGTGCCAAGGTGCGTCGTGAGCGCATGGGCCACCTCGAGCTCGCCGCTCCTGTGACCCACATCTGGTACTTCAAGGGTGTGCCCTCACGTTTGGGCTACCTGCTGGATCTGGCTCCGAAGGACCTCGAGAAGGTCATCTACTTCGCGGCCTACATGATCACCTCGGTCGACGAGGATTCCCGTCACCGTGATCTGCCCAGCCTGCAGAACAAGATCGACGTCGAGAAGCAGCAGATCGGCACCCGCCGTGACGCCGACATCGACCGTCGTGCCAAGAAGCTCGAAGAGGATCTCGCCGCGCTCGAGGCCGAAGGCGGAACCGCCCAGGCCAAGAAGAAGCTGCGCGACACCGCCGAGAAGGAAATGGACAAGCTGCGCAAGAACGCCGACCGCGAGGTCGACCGTATCGAGCAGGTGTGGGACCGGTTCAAGAACCTCAAGGTCAACGACCTCGAAGGTGACGAGAGCCTGTACCGCGAGATGTTCCACCGCTTCGGCCTGTACTTCACCGGTGCCATGGGGGCCGAGGCCATCCAGAAGCGCCTCATCGAATTCGACCTCGAAGGCGAAGCCGAGAAGCTGCGTGAGCTCATCGCCACCGGCAAGGGACAGCGCAAGACCCGTGCGCTCAAGCGCCTCAAGGTCGTCAACGCGTTCCTGACCACCGACAACAACCCCGAGGGCATGGTCCTCGACGTTGTCCCGGTGATCCCGCCGGAGCTGCGCCCGATGGTGCAGCTCGATGGTGGACGCTTCGCGACCTCGGACCTCAACGACCTCTACCGTCGCGTCATCAACCGCAACAACCGCCTCAAGCGTCTGCTCGACCTCGGTGCTCCCGAGATCATCGTCAACAACGAGAAGCGGATGCTGCAGGAGGCTGTGGACTCGCTGTTCGACAACGGACGTCGCGGACGTCCGGTGACCGGACCGGGCAACCGCCCGCTGAAGTCGCTGTCGGACATGCTCAAGGGCAAGCAGGGACGTTTCCGTCAGAACCTGCTCGGTAAGCGTGTGGACTACTCGGGCCGTTCGGTCATCGTCGTCGGTCCGCAGCTGCACCTGCACCAGTGCGGTCTGCCCAAGACCATGGCCCTGGAGCTGTTCAAGCCCTTCGTGATGAAGCGTCTGGTCGATCTCAACCACGCTCAGAACATCAAGTCGGCCAAGCGCATGGTCGAGCGTCAGCACCCTCAGGTGTGGGATGTCCTCGAAGAGGTCATCACCGAACACCCCGTGCTGCTCAACCGCGCACCGACCCTGCACCGTCTGGGCATCCAGGCGTTCGAGCCGCAGCTCATCGAGGGTAAGGCCATCCAGCTGCACCCCCTCGTCTGCTCGGCGTTCAACGCTGACTTCGACGGTGACCAGATGGCTGTGCACCTGCCGCTGAGCCCCGAGGCGCAGGCCGAGGCCCGCATTCTCATGCTCTCGGCCAACAACATCCTCAAGCCCTCGGACGGCAAGCCCGTGACCATGCCTTCGCAGGATATGATCATCGGTCTGTTCCACCTCACCTCCGAGCGCAAGGGACTGCCTGGCGAGGGACGCGCGTTCTCCGGAATGGGCGAAGCCATCATGGCCTTCGACCGCGGAGAGCTCGACCTCGGTTCGCCGATCACCATCCGCCTCGATGATGTCGTTCCCAACGGCGACATGGAGCTTCCCGAAGGCTGGGAGGCCGGCGACCCGCTGGACGTGCAGACCACTCTGGGCCGCGCGACGTTCAACGAGTACCTGCCTGCCGACTATGCGTTCGTGAACTCGACGATCGACAAGAAGGCACTGAGCCGGATCGTCAACCACCTCGCCGAGGAGTACCCGAAGGTCGAGGTCGCACAGACGCTGGACAACTTCAAGGCCGGCGGCTTCTACTGGGCCACCCGCTCGGGCATCACCATTGCGATGTCGGACGTCGTCTCACCCGAGGCGAAGACCGAGATCATCGACAACGCCGAAGTCATCGACACGAAGGTTCAGCAGCAGTACGAACTCGGTGCCCTGACCGATGACGAGCGCCGCAACGAGCTCGTCAAGCTGTGGACCGAGACGACCGAGAAGGTCGACCAGATCATGCGCACGAACTTCCCCGAGGAGAACTCGGTGCTGCGTCTAGTTGAGTCCGGTGCATCCGGTAACTGGATGCAGGTGCGTCAGCTGGCCGGTATGCGTGGTCTGGTGACGAACCCGCAGGGTGAGATCATTCCGCGTCCGATCGTGTCGAACTACCGTGAGGGACTCGCAGTGCTCGAGTACTTCATCGCCTCGCACGGTGCACGTAAGGGCCTGGCCGATACCGCTCTGCGTACCGCTGACTCCGGTTACCTGACCCGTCGTCTCGTCGACGTCTCGCAGGATGTCATCATCCGCGCGGCAGAGGCCGAGTCGAACAAGGGCATCACCCTGCCGATCGCCGAACGCGATCACGAGGGCAACCTGGTTCCGCACGAGTATGCCGAGACCACCGTCTACGGTCGCCTCACCGTCTCGGACGTCACCGACGCCGAGGGCAATGTGCTCCTGCCGGCGAAGTCCGATGTCACCGGCGCCGTGGTGGACATGCTTGTGGCCAACGGCATCGAAGAGCTCAAGGTCCACTCCGTGCTGACTGCCGATTCCGATGCGCAGATCTCCGCCGAGCACTACGGTCGCTCGATGGCGACCGGCCAGCTCGTCGACATCGGCGAGGCCATCGGCACCGTCGCTGCCCAGTCGATCGGTGAGCCCGGTACCCAGCTGACGATGCGTACGTTCCACACCGGTGGCGCCGCCGCATCCACCGGCGATATCACGCAGGGTCTGCCGCGTGTGACCGAGCTCTTCGAAGCTCGCACGCCGAAGGGCTTCGCCCCCATCGCCGAGGCGACCGGACGGGCCAAGATCGACGACAGCCGCAAGACCCGCTTCGTCATCATCACCCCCGATGACGGCAGCGATGAGATCGAGCACGCAGTGTCCAAGCGTGCCCGTCTCATGGTCGAAGACGGCCAGCACGTCAAGGCCGGCGAGCAGCTCATCGTCGGTGCCGTCGATCCGAAGCAGGTGCTGCGCATCCGCGGTCGCCGTGAGGCCGAGCGCTTCCTCGTGGAGGAAGTCCAGAAGGTCTACCGGTCGCAGGGTGTGGGCATCCACGACAAGCACATCGAGGTCATCGTGCGGCAGATGCTGCGTCGCGTGACCGTGATCGAGTCGGGCGATACGAACCTGCTGCCCGGTGAGCTCGTCGACCGCGGCCGCTACCAGGCAGAGAACCGTCGTGTGGTCGCCGAAGGCGGCCAGCCGGCATCGGCTCGTGACGAGCTGATGGGCATCACGAAGGCTTCGCTGGCCACCGAGTCGTGGCTGTCGGCCGCATCCTTCCAGGAGACCACCCGCGTCCTCACCGAGGCGGCCATGGAAGGCAAGTCCGATACGCTCATGGGCCTGAAGGAGAACGTCATCCTCGGTAAACTCATCCCTGCCGGCACCGGCCTGCAGACCCACCGCAACCTCGTGGTGGAGCCGACCGAAGAGGCCAAGGCCGAGATGTTCACGAACAGCTACGGCGACTTCTACGCGGGCATCGGAGCCGATTCCGGTTCCGCCATCCCGCTGGAGGACTACGACTACGGAGCGTTCAGCTGATCCGCTGATGCGTCAGCCGTAAGGCAGACAGGAGGGGCACCCACCATCTGGTGGGTGCCCCTCCTGTCATTCACTCAGACATCGAGAAACGGGTGGACTGTCGAAACACGGTGCGTTCCCTCAGCCGAAGAGCACCTGCGCCTCTTCCCAGCGATGCAGCGGCACCGACTTGAGGCTGTGCACGGCCGAGGACATCTCCACGGAGACGATGTCCGTGCCCTTGAGGCTGGCCATCTTGCCCCAGTGCCCGTGCTGGGCGAGGTCGACGGACGCCATTCCCAGCCGGGTGGACAGCACACGGTCGTACGCGGTGGGGGAGCCACCTCGCTGCAGGTGCCCGAGGATCGTGGCGCGGGATTCGATTCCGGTGATCTCTTCGATCTTCGGGGCGAGGTAGTTCGCGATTCCGCCGAGGCGGACTCGGCCGTGGTTGTCCACGCCGTGGTCGGCGACCTGAGAGTCGAAGCCCTCGGGAACGAAGCCCTCGGCGACGACGACGATGGGGGCACGCCCGCGATCCTTCGCCGAGGTCACCCATTCGGCGATCTGGTCGAATGAGACAGGGAACTCGGGCATGAGGATCGCGTGGGCGCCGGCCGCCATTCCTGCGTGGAGGGCGATCCAGCCGACGTTGCGTCCCATGACCTCGATGACCATGCAGCGGTGATGGGATTCGGCTGTGGTGCGCAGGCGGTCGATCGCTTCCGTGGCGATGGACTGGGCGGTGTCGAAGCCGAAGGTGTAGTCGGTGTTGCCGAGGTCGTTGTCGATGGTCTTCGGCACGCCCACGATGTGCAGACCCTCCTCGTTGACCAGACGCGACGCCCCCGCGAGGGTGCCTTCGCCGCCGATGGCGATGAGCGAATCGATTCCGTGGGAGGCCATGACTTCGCGCATGCGCTCGGGACCGCCGTCCTCATAGGGGTGAGTGCGGGAGGTGCCGAGGATGGTGCCGCCACGGCCGGAGAGGCCTCGGACATCGAGCATGGTCATATCGAACATGTCGTCGTGGAGCAGGCCACGCCAACCGTCGCGGATGCCGACGAACGAGGCGTTGTGCGTGCGGATTCCCTTGCGGACGATGCCGCGGATGACAGCATTGAGTCCCGGGCAGTCTCCGCCCGACGTCAGTACACCGATCTTCATTCCAGTTGACCCTGATCCTTTGCTCGGTAGCCTTTTGCCAGATGGACATCGTGTCCGGCCATGAGTGAGAAGCCCTTGAGGACGACGGTGCCGTTCGATCCGTCTCCCCGCGCGGACTGACGGACCTCATTGCCCGCCATGATGTTGATCGTCTCGTCACGGATGCGCACACCCGGCGGGACGTAGATATCGTTGCCGCCCCACATCGAGTAGGAAACCAGCTCGACAGTCACACCCGGTCCCATGACCGCGCACAAATCGATATTGTCCCCGCCCATGAGCGCATAGGTGGTGACCTGTCCGGTCCCTGGCGCCACGTCGATCTCACGGCCGGACAAGATGGCCACCGAGTTCGTGGGCGGGGCGGAACCCGGATCGACGGCCGGGCTGAGCTCGGTCGAACCTTGTCGCTGCAGAGCCGCCCCCGGACCCGATTCCTGACCATGCCCGGTCTGGCGGGCAAGCCTCTGGTGGAGTCGGTGGCCCTCCGGCAGATCGTCGATCAGCGGCATGAGGTCATCGAGGAACTTCGCGGAGATGGCATCATCCTGCCGCTGCGCGGTCTCCTCGGGGGCGAGGCGTCCGTTCGTCACCGCCTCCGTGATCACGGAGAGGACCTCGTCACGGTCCTTGTCGGAGGCACGGATCCGGCGCTTCGGGGCAGGGGAGTCATCATCGGCCATGGCCCCCAGTGTAGCGGGAATCACCCGCCCGGACCGGACCTTCCGCCGAGGCGGTCGGACAGGGCACTGTGTCGTGTCGTCCCGTCCACAGCCGGGCCACAGCTGCGACCGATGCTGGCCCTAAGCAGAGACGCGAACGTGGTCCCCATGAGATACGAGAGCAGCGCCGGAAACCAGCCCGCAGCGCACCCAGAGTCCCCGTCCCTCCAAACGGCCACGACCGTCGACCTCGTCGTCCCGGTCTATGACGAGGAGGCTTCGCTGGCCGCCTCGATCGAGACCCTCCTGGCTGTCGAAACCTCCCGAGGCACCGAGGTCACGATCATCATCGCCGACAATGCGAGCACCGATAAGACTCCCATCATCGCCGCGACCCTGGCGGCCGAACACCCGAACGTCGAATACGTGCGGCTCGAGCAGAAAGGCCGCGGGCGCGCACTGTCCCGGGTGTGGCAGTCCTCGACGGCGGATATCGTCGCCTACACAGATGTCGATCTCGCCACCGACATCCGAGTCCTCGAACCGATGGTCGAGGTGATCCGTTCGGGACTGGCTGATGTCGCCATCGCGTCGCGCCTGCAGCCGGGTCTCGAGATCGAACGCGGCATCAGACGCGAGATCATCTCCCGCTGCTACAACCGACTGCTCAAGCTCAGTCTCGGTGTCGGCTTCAGCGACGCCCAGTGCGGATTCAAAGCGATGTCGCAGCGTGCGGCTAGGGAGCTGCTTCCGCAGGTGGAGAACAACGAGTGGTTCTTCGACACGGAGCTGCTCGCTCGCGCCGAGTGGGCGGGGTACCGCATCCACGAGTTCGGCACAGACTGGATCGACGACCCGGATTCCTCAGTCGATGTGGTCAGCACGGCGTGGAAGGACATCAAGGGCATCGTGCGTCTGCGCCGTGGCGGCCGGGTCCCGGCTTCGACCGAGCCGCCGGCACCGAACACCGGAGCCCAGATCCTCCACTTCATCGACGTCGGACTCATCAGCACCATCCTCTACGCGACGATCTACCTCTTCAGCTCGCAGGTCGTCTCCGCCGCCGCGGCGAACGTCATCGCCCTGCTCTTGTCGACGGTGGCCAATACGGCGCTCAACCGCAGTCACACCTTCGGAGTCCGGTCCCCGCACCGACGCCTGACCTCCCAGCTCAAGGGACTGGCGGCCTTCGGCTTGTGCCTGGCTTTCACATCGGCAGGGCTGGCTGTGGCCGAGAGCTTCACCGGCGCGTGGGCGAGTCTCGGGACACTCGCCGTGCTCACGGTGGCGAACCTCGCCGCGACTGTGGTCCGTTTCGCACTCATGCGCACATGGGTGTTCGCACGCCGAACCCGTCAGGAGGTCTCGGCATGAGGCGATACTGGTATCCGATCACAATCACCGTCCTCACTCTCGGCACGATCGCCGCCTACCTCGTCAACCTCAGTTCCAACGGGTGGGCGAACTCCTTCTACGCGGCGGCAGTCCAAGCCGGTTCGGAGAATTGGGAAGCCTTCCTCTTCGGCTCGCTCGACTCGGCGAACGCGATCACCGTCGACAAACCCCCGGCCGCTCTGTGGCTCATGGCGCTGAGCGCTCGCGTCTTCGGCTTCTCCTCGTTCTCGATGCTCCTGCCGCAGGTGCTCCTGGCTGGGGTGAGCGTGCTCCTCATCGTCCATTCGGTGCGACTGAGCCTGAGATCCCACGTCGGATCGCGCCTCGAGAAGGCTGCCGCGCTGGTGGCCGGCGTGATCTTCGCGGTCTCCCCGGTAGTGGCGCTGATGTTCCGGTTCAACAACCCGGACGCGCTGCTCGTGACCCTGATGATCGGCGCGGTCGTGGCGACCCAGCATGCCCTGCGGGCGGTGCACAGGCGCCGCGGCGGGAACTCGGCCGAGACCGGTGCCCCCGGATCCGCACGCACGGTGGCACTTTGGCTCGTCCTCGCCGGTGTCTGCCTCGGCTTGGGGTTCCTCACCAAGCAGTTCCAGGTCCTCCTCATCGTCCCCGGCCTCGCTTTGGCCTGGGTGCTCTTCGCACGCACCTCCTGGCTGCGCCGCCTGCTGTGGCTGCTCGTTCCCATCGCAGCGATGGTGCTCAGCGCCGGTTGGTGGATCGCTCTCGTCGAACTCATCCCCGCCGACTCCCGGCCCTATGTCGGCGGCTCGCAGACGAACTCGTTCCTCGAACTCACCTTCGGCTACAACGGGTTCGGGCGGCTGACCGGCAATGAGACCGGGTCAGTCGGCGGCGGAGGCGGCGGTCAGGGCGGCGGATGGGGCGAAACGGGCATCACCCGGCTGTTCACCGGCAGCTTCAGCCAGCAGGTCTCGTGGTTCCTGCCCACCGCCCTGTTCCTGCTGGCCGTCACGGTCGTTCTCCTCATCCTCGCCGAGGCGGCCCGTCGTCGCCGTGTCCCTCCAGACACGACCGGTCCGTCACGGTCGGGAGCACTCCGAGCAGGACACGGAAGCCGAATGCCGTCACTGACGACGACCGGGCGGTCCGCGCGTCCCGCTCACACGGCACCGGCAGCCTCGGCGCGGGGCTGCTCATGTGGGGTGCGTGGCTGATCGTCACCTGGCTCGTGCTGTCGAATATGAACGGTATCGTCCACGAGTACTACACCGTCGCGCTCATTCCTGCGATCGCCGTCGTCATCGGACTCGGCGCCGCTGTGCTGCTTGCCCGCCCGGGATTCCTCCCGCGTCTGCTGCTGGCGGTGGCTTGGGCCCTGACCGGGGCGTGGCAGTTCATCATCAGCTCGCAGATGACGGGGATTCCGGGCATCCTGCGGTGGAGTGTGCTCATCGTCTCGATCCTCGGTGCTCTGGCCCTTATCATCACTGCTCACCGACGGTTCGGCACCCTGTTCGCCTCCGTGCTCGTCGCGCTCGCCGTTCTCGGCAGTGCCGCGATCCCGGCTCAGCTGACCGTGCGCACGATCGCCGGGTCGACACAGGGATCGATCGTCACTATCGCCGGTACAGGTTCAGGCATGGGCGGAGGACCCGGCGGCGGAATGCCCGGCGGTAGCGGAACGCCCGGAGGGGGCGAGATGCCCGGCGGAGGCTCCGGCGGCGCGAATGGGACGACTGACGGCGTGCCCGGCGGCGCCGGCGGCGGAGGCGGAATGGGCGGTCTGCTGGGCGCCTCCGACCCCTCGGACGAACTCACACAGCTGCTCGAGCAGGATGCTTCGGACTATACCTGGGTGGCTGCGACGACGGGAGCGAACCAGGCAGCGGGATACCAGCTCTCGCTCGAAGAACCCGTGATGGCGATCGGCGGCTTCAACGGCACCGATCCTTCGCCGACCCTCGCCGAGTTCAAGCAGCTCGTGTCCGAAGGCAAGATCCACTACTACATCGGATCGGGTTCCGGCGGTGGTCAGGGCCCCGGCGGAGGAGACTCGGACTCCGCCTCGTCTCAGATCGCGGCCTGGGTCGAGTCGAACTATGAGGCGACGACCGTCGACTCCGTTTCGCTCTACGATCTCAGCGCAGGTTGAGGGGATAATCGATCTATGACTCCGACAGAGAACCCGCCGGCACGCATCCTCATCGTCGACGACGAAGCGAACCTCGCCGAGCTCCTCGTCATGGCCTGCAGGGTTCGCGGGTGGGAGGCCGATGGGGTCGGTACGGGACGTGAGGCAGTGGCGCTGGCTCGCAGCGAGCACTTCGACGCGATCGTCCTCGACGTGATGCTGCCCGACCTCGACGGTTTCGCCGTCATCGAGAAGGTCAGGGGAGAGGGCATCGACACCCCGGTGGTCTTCCTCTCCGCAAGGGATGAGGTCGATGACCGCCTCACCGGCCTCCGCCTCGGCGGGGACGACTATGTGACGAAGCCGTTCAACCTCGACGAGGTCATCGCACGGATCGAAGCTCGGCTGCGGCGCAGCGTCCCGGCGGGACCGGCTGACGACGAGGATGTGCTGCGCGTCGGCGACCTCGAACTCGACGAGCGTTCGCATGAAGTCACCCGTGCCGGCCAGCCGATCGAGCTCACCGCCCGTGAATACGAGGTGCTGCTTCTGTTCATGCGCAATCCTCGGGCGGTCCTGTCGAAGGCGCAGATCCTCGACCGAGTCTGGGACTACGACTTCGGCGGCAACGGAAATATCGTCGAGCTCTACGTGTCCTACCTGCGGAAGAAGATCGAGGCGCCGTTCCCGCACCTGCCGAACCTCTTCCACACGAAGCGCGGGGCGGGCTACATCCTGCGGGCGGAACAGTGAGACTGCGGCGGTGGCGGCTGCAGACGAGGCTCATCGTCCTCGCCGGCCTCGTGCTTCTGCTCGTCGGTGCCGGAATCGGCGCAGCCTCGTGGGTGAGTGTGCGCACCTCTCTGATGTCCGACCTCGACGAGCAGCTGACGTCGATGGCCTCGCATGCGCGCAGCGGTGGACCTGGTTCGGGTCCGGGCGCGGGCCCTGGCACCGAATCGACGTCGGCGGTCGACTCGGCTCTGCGTTTCCTCTTCCAGCCGGGAGTCGGTGACGGCGCGCTCGCCGTCGTCGACTCCGGCGGCGGGGGAGAGGGGCTCATCGCCGAGGCGGGGCTGAACCGTCCCCGGTCTCTGTCGTCGGATGCGATCGAGGCTCTGCTGTCGGTCGAGCCCGGGACCAGCGAGGCCAGCCACGAATCCGTGCGTGTGCCCGGCTTCGGCGTCTATCGAGTCGTGGCCTTCGAAGAAAGCGGAACGAGGACCGTCTACGGGGTTCCACAGGGCAGCGTCGATGCTGCCTTGGATCGCACCGCTTGGACGACCTCGGTCGTCGTTCTCATCGGCGTCCTCATCACCGCCGGTCTCATGGCCGTGATCATCCACCGCCAGCTGCGTGATCTCAGGGACGTCGCCCGCACCGCGCGTGAGGTCACGGACCTCGAGCTCAGTGCCGGAAAGCCCGAGCTCGCGCTGCGCGTACCGTCGGAACTCGCGATTCCCGGGACCGAGGTCGGCGACGTCGGGGCCGCGGTCAATCGGATGCTCGACCATGTCGGGACCGCCCTCGACGAGCGCTACCGGGGCACGGAGCAGATGCGCCGCTTCGTCGCTGATGCCTCCCACGAGCTGCGCACGCCGATCGCGACGATCCGCGGCTGGGCCGACCTCACCCGGCCGTACCGTGATGATCTGCCCGACGAGGTGACCACCTCCTTGGGCAAGATCGATTCCGGAGCGATGCGGATGTCCTCCCTCGTCGACGATCTCCTTCTCCTCGCCCGACTCGAGGCCGGTCGTCAGCCGACGAGCGAGGATACGGTCGATGTGTCATCGCTGCTCGTCGAACTCGTCGAGGATGCCCACGTTGTCAATCCCGACCACAGGATCTCCCTCGACGTGCCACCGGAGGCCCTCGAGGTACGCGGAGCGGCTGACCAGGTCCGTCGGGTCGTGTCGATCGTGCTCACGAACGCCTGCGTGCATACGCCCCCGGGCACCACCGTGTACGTCGAGGCGCAGGCGATGCGGAAACCGGTGTCGGGGCAGCTGCCGAGCGACGTCGTGGCGATCCGCATCAGTGACGACGGTCAGGGCATTCCGCCCGAGATTCGAGACCGAGTCTTCGACCGCTTCGTGCGTGGGGATCCCTCGCGGGCACGGCACGACGGAGCCAAGGGAGGTTCCTCTGGGCTGGGGCTGGCGATCGCCGCTGGTCTCGTCGATCTCATGCACGGCAGCATTTCGATGTCGAGCACGGAGGCAGGAACGACCTTCGAACTGCGCCTGCCCGTTGCCTGAGCCGAATCGCACAGGCTGGCCACAGGCACGACTGGGAAGGGCTACAGCGCAGGGACCGAAAGTGGAATCACTGACAACCAGAGGAGATTCCATGACCGAGAACCACAGCCCCGACCGCGACGCCACCCGGGACCACGACAGCGCGGGGAGTACGACGCCGTCTCCGGACCCCACAACGGCTGCGGACCCCGCGGCCAGCACCGCCGCGCAGAGGAACATGCGAGGCGATGCACCACACGGAAAGCCAAGCGGGTCTCAGGGGAATGTCCAGGGCGCGACAGGCCCCCACGCCGGCCCCAGCTGGCAATGCAATCGGATCCGACCGTCCAGGGCAGTGCGAACGGATGGTCCGACCGAACCAATCGCTCGGCAGCCGTTCCACAGCCGGAGAGTTCGGCCGGACCGCGGCCGTGGGTGAACCCCTACGAACAGTCTGCGCAGAGTACACAGTTCGGCAGCACCGCAGGACCGCGGAAGCAGAAGCGGAGAGTCCCGCTCGTCCCGGCGGTGCTCGCCGGTTCGGCCCTGTTCGTCGTCGGCGGTCTCGCCGGGGGAGCGATCGGGGTATCGGCGGCAACAGCGTCGAATGATTCGGGGACGAGCCAGGGCCCGGGAGGTCAGAACGGACCCGGCGGAATGGGCGGCCAGCAAGGCGGTGCTCAGGACGGCGGCGGACAGTCCGACGGCGGAGGCATGCCCGGCGGACAGTCCAACGGAATGCCGGGAAACCAGAACGGCAGCACCGACTCCGGGGACTCCTCCGACGGGTCCAGCTCCGATGGATCCAGCTCGGACGGCAGCGCCTCCGACTCCGACGGATCGGACGCGAGCGCTGACACCACCTCCGCAGGCACCGACGAGACGACGATCGAGAACGCAGCCGTCACGCACTTCGACCAGATCTTCACCGGATTCGCCGTGCTCAACCGGGACGAGTGAACGCTGCTGATATCAGCGCAGCAATGACGATGCCCCCACCGATCGGTGGGGGCATCGTCATTGCTGACGCGTCGGTCACCTTGGCGACCGTCGCGGGATCAGCGCCTGAGGTCGAAGCGGTCGGCTTCGACGAGCTTCGTCCAGGCCTTGACGAAGTCGGCGACGAACTTTCCGTTCGCGTCGTCGGAGCCGTAGACTTCGGCGATCGCGCGCAGCTCGGAGTTCGCGCCGAACAGCAGGTCGATTCGGCTGCCGGTCCACAGCTTCTCGCCCTCGGGGGAGTAGCACTCGTAGACGTTGGCGGTCTCGGACGGTCCGACGGGCTTCCAGACGTTGCCGAGCTCGAGCAGATTGACGAAGAAGTCGTTCGTCAGCTCTCCGGGCCGGTCGGTGAAGACACCGAGCTCGGAGTCCTCGTAGTTCACACCGAGGACGCGGAGTCCGCCGATGAGGACCGTGAGCTCGGGCGGGGTCAGACCCAGCAGGCTGGCCTTGTCGAGCAGGAGGTACTCGGCCTTGAGCGGAAGGCCCTCGGTGAGGTAGTTCCGGAAGCCGTCGTGGGTCGGCTCGAGGTAGCTGAACGAGTCGACATCGGTCTGCTCCTGGGTGGCGTCGCCGCGACCCGTGGAGACCGGAACCGTAACCGGGTGACCGGCCGCAGCGGCAGCGGACTCAATGCCGACGGCACCGGCGATCGCCAGCACATCGGCAAACGATGCTCCGGTGGACTCGGCGATGCCCTCGAGTACCGGGAGCACCTCGGCGAGCTTGGCAGGCTCGTTGGCCTCCCAGCTGCGCTGCGGTTCGAGGCGCAGACGACCGCCGTTGACTCCGCCGCGCATATCCGAGACGCGGTGGGACGACGCGGCGGCCCAGGTGGTCGATACGAGCTGCGAGACGGTCAGACCGGACTCACGGACAGCGGCCTTGACGGCTTCGAGGCCGGCGTCATCGAGCGGGGTGCCGGCCGGGACCGGGTCCTGCCAGATGAGCTCCTCGGTCGGAGCCTCGGGGCCGAGGTAACGGGTCGCCGGGCCCATATCGCGGTGGGTGAGTTTGAACCAGGCGCGGGCGAAGGCGTCCTCGAATGCCTTCTGGTCGTCCTTGAAGCGGCGGGAGATCTTCTCGTAGATGGGATCGAAGCGCAGCGACAGGTCGGTGGTGAGCATGCGGGGCTCGCGGCGTCCGTCGCCCTGGGCCATCGGGACCATGTCGTCCCCGCCGCCGTCCTTGGGACGCCACTGCAGGTGACCGCCCTCGTTCTCGAAGACCTCCCACTCGTAGGCGAAGAGGATGTGGAAGAACTCGTTGTCCCACCGGGTCGGGTGGTAGGTCCAGGTGACCTCGATGCCCGAGCCGATCGAGTCGTTGCCCTGTCCCGTGCCGAAGTCGGACTTCCAGCCCAGGCCCTGCTCTTCGAGCGGGGCGGCCTCCGGATCGGCGCCCTTATGCGATTCGGGGCCGGCACCGTGCGTCTTGCCGAAGGTGTGTCCACCGGCGATGAGAGCGACGGTCTCCTCGTCGTTCATGGCCATCCGTCCGAAGGTTTCGCGGATGTCGATCGCGGCCTTGAGCGGATCGGGCTCGCCTTCGGGGCCTTCGGGGTTGACGTAGATGAGTCCCATGGTGGTCGCAGCCAGGGGCTTCTGCAGCTCGCGGTTGCCCACGTAGCGCTTGTCGGTGCCCAGCCACTCGCTTTCGGAGCCCCAGTACACGTCGTTGTCGGGTTCCCAGACGTCCTTGCGACCGCCGGCGAAGCCGAAGGTCTTGAAGCCCATCGACTCGAGTGCGACGTTTCCGGCGAGGATGAAGAGGTCTGCCCAGGAGATCTTCTTGCCGTACTTCTTCTTCACCGGCCACAGCAGGCGGCGGGCCTTGTCGAGCGAGACGTTGTCGGGCCAGGAGTTCAGCGGAGCGAAGCGCTGCTGACCTTCGCCGCCGCCTCCGCGGCCGTCCTGCACACGGTAGGTGCCGGCCGAGTGCCAGGCCATGCGGATCATGAACGGACCATAGTGTCCGAAGTCAGCGGACCACCAGCCCTGGTTGTCCTTCTGCAGGGCTTCGATGTCGGCCTTGAGCTGGTAGTAGTCGAGGCTGTTGAACTCCGCGTCGTAGTCGAAGTCGGGATCCATGGGGTCACGTGCCGGCTGACCCTTGGCAAGGATCTTGAGGTTGAGGCGGTTGGGCCACCACTGAGCGTTGGCATCACCCTGGACGGGGTTGACCAGCTGGTCGGAATCCGGCGCGTCGACGGCTCCGTGGAAGTGTGGGCGACCGGGCAGCCGCCGGTGGTCGTCTGGGTCATCGTGTTCCTTTCACAGTCGAGTCGCATTCGACGACTCGGATGACGGGATGGGCAACCCTCGCAGAAAGGGCATAGTCGTGTCCTCGGGAGAAGACGGGTGGTGGTGAACGGAAGCCGGGAATCACACGGCCGAGAACTGATCGTCGCCGGTCGGCTGAGCACCGGCGGTCGCGCAGTCGGGGCACAGGCCCCAGAACGTCACTTCGGCCTGTTCGATGATGAAGCCGGCATCGTGAGACGGAGTCAGGCACGGCGCCTGTCCGACAGTGCAGTCGACATCGACGATGAGACTGCACGATCGGCACACCATATGGTGATGGTTGTCCCCGATGCGACGCTCGTACCGAGCCACAGAGCCCGAAGGCTGGATGCAGCGGACGAGCCCCACCTCGGTGAGAGTGTGGAGCGAATCGTAGACGGCCTGGTGGGAGACCGCCGGCAGCGATTCGCGGACGGAACGGATCACGGTGTCGGTGTTCGCATGCGGATGGTCCCGCACGGCATCGAGCACTGCGACCCGCTGTTTCGTCACACGCAGCGACGTCTGCCGCAGAGCCGCGGCAGCGTCTTCGTCGTGTTCATGCTTCGTCCCGTTCACAGCACCAGAATGCCTGCTTCTTTTGAATGAGTCAAGGAAAGATTCGGTGAACCCTCGCCGAGGCGGC
The DNA here is from genome assembly GCF_057364765.1 of Brevibacterium sp. LAARM3_SD1. Lineage (NCBI taxonomy): Bacteria > Bacillati > Actinomycetota > Actinomycetes > Micrococcales > Brevibacteriaceae > Brevibacterium > Brevibacterium sp. LAARM3_SD1. Next base: position 25,262 of record NZ_JBNFOL010000026.1, read on the forward strand.
CGACCCGAGCCGCCGGGTGTGCGGTTGCGTGGCCGCTGCTATCCGACGGCGGTTGCGGGGCCCGCCTCGGGTGCGCGTCGCCCGAGGTGAGACGGGTGGTTTCTCGGGCATGGGCGGTGCCGCGTGATTTCCGCGGCAGGGCGCGGTAGGATGGATGATCGCCATTTTGACCAGACGTGCTCGAGAGAGATATTCTGGGAGGCGACTGATTGTGTTATCTGCGTCGTCGATCGATCCTGCCGGGCGTTCTGTGAGACCCGGAATCCTTGAGAGAAGTCGTCGCTGCAGGCCGCCGAGAAGTCGTCGCTGCGCTACCGTGTCCTTGCGACACACCCGGGCGCAGGGGTCGATGACTCGCGTGGTTACTGGCATCGGGAGCCGAGCTTCACCCGGTGTCCGGTCGGATATGTCCCACGGTTCACAGAGACGACTGCGGTCGTGGCCGAAATTGGGAATTAGGTCTATCGAGAAGCAAATGGAGAACGCTTAGTGCCGACTATCCAACAGCTCGTCCGCAAGGGACGGCATGTCAATACAGCAGGATCGGACGCTCCTGCCCTCAAGGGCAGCCCGCAGCGTCGTGGAGTGTGCACCCGTGTGTACACCACTACCCCCAAGAAGCCGAACTCGGCTCTTCGCAAGGTCGCTCGTGTCAAGCTTTCGAGCCAGATCGAAGTGACCGCATACATCCCGGGCGAGGGACACAACCTGCAGGAGCACTCGATCGTGCTCGTGCGCGGTGGCCGCGTCAAGGATCTGCCCGGTGTCCGCTACCGGATCGTCCGCGGTTCGCTCGACACCCAGGGCGTCAAGGGTCGCCAGCAGGCCCGCAGCAAGTACGGTGCGAAGAGGGAGAAGAAGTAATGCCACGTAAAGGTCCTGCACCCAAGCGACCGATCGTCGTTGACCCGGTCTTCAGCTCACCGCTCGTCACGCAGCTGATCAACAAGATCCTGCTCGACGGCAAGCGCTCGACCGCAGAGCGGATCGTCTACGGTGCCCTCGAAGGCACCCGCGAGAAGAACGGCAACGACCCCGTTGTCAACCTGAAGAAGGCTCTCGACAACATCCGTCCGTCCCTCGAGGTCCGCTCCCGCCGTGTCGGCGGCGCGACCTACCAGGTGCCGATTGATGTTCGTCCGGCTCGTTCGACCACCCTGGCTCTGCGGTGGCTCGTGGGATACTCCCGCCAGCGCCGTGAGAAGACCATGACCGAACGACTCATGAATGAGATCCTGGACGCCGGCAACGGCCTCGGCGCAGCAGTCAAGCGCCGCGAGGACACTCACAAGATGGCCGAGTCCAACAAGGCCTTCGCCCACTACCGCTGGTAATCGCCTGCCCTGTGCGCCGGTCGGCGGACCTCGTCCGCGAGTTCTGTCGGCCGGTAGCGCAGGGGAGTCGAGCAAATCATCGATTGAGAGAGAGACACCGTGGCACTTGACGTGCTCAGCGACCTGAACAAGGTCCGTAATATCGGCATCATGGCCCACATCGATGCCGGTAAGACAACTACGACCGAACGCATCCTCTTCTACACCGGCGTGAACTACAAGATGGGCGAGACCCACGACGCGCCGGCACCATGGACTGGATGGACCAGGAGAAGGAACGCGGCATCACGATCACGTCGGCCGCGACGACCTGCTACTGGGACAACAACCAGATCAACATCATCGACACCCCCGGTCACGTTGACTTCACGGTCGAGGTGGAGCGTTCGCTGCGCGTCCTCGACGGCGCGTCGCTGTGTTCGACGGCAAGGAGGGCGTTGAGCCCCAGTCCGAGACCGTGTGGCGTCAGGCCGACAAGTACGATGTTCCGCGCGTCTGCTTCGTCAACAAGATGGACAAGCTCGGTGCTGACTTCTACTTCACCGTCGACACCATCAAGGAGCGCCTCGGCGCGAAGCCGCTGGTCATCCAGCTGCCGATCGGTGCCGAAAGCGACTTCGCCGGTATCGTCGACCTGCTTGAGATGAAGGCCTATGTCTGGCCCGATGAGACCAAGATGGGTCAGGACATCACCGAGATCGAGATCCCCGAGGATCTCAAGGACAAGGCTGTTCAGTACCGTGCGCAGCTCGTCGAGGACGTCGCCGAGAGCTCGGAAGAGCTCATGGAGAAGTACCTCGAGGGCGAAGAGCTCACGATAGCTGACGTCAAGGCCGGCATCCGCGAACTCGTCATCAAGTCCGAGGCCTTCCCGGTCATGTGCGGTTCCGCGTACAAGAACAAGGGCGTGCAGCCCATGCTCGACGCGGTCATCGACTACCTCCCTTCGCCGCTCGACGTGCCTCCGATGATCGGACACAACCCGAGCAACGAAGAAGAGGAACTGACCCGCAAGCCTTCGACGGACGAGCCGTTCTCGGCTCTGGCCTTCAAGGTCGCCTCCCACCCGTTCTTCGGCTCGCTGACCTATGTGCGCGTGTACTCCGGTCACGTGAAGTCCGGTGAGCAGGTGCTCAACACGACTTCAGGCAAGAAGGAACGCGTCGGCAAGCTCTTCCAGATGCACTCCAACAAGGAGAACCCTGTCGAAGAGGCCTTCGCCGGTCATATCTACGCCTTCATCGGTCTCAAGGAGACCACGACTGGCGATACGCTCAGCGACCCGGCCAACCCGATCGCTCTCGAATCGATGACCTTCCCGGAGCCTGTGATCTCCGTGGCCATCGAGCCGAAGACCAAGAGCGACCAGGAGAAGCTGTCCTCGGCCATCCAGAAGTTCGTCAAGGAAGACCCGACCTACCAGGTCGAGCTTGACGAGGAGACCGGTCAGACAGTCATCCGCGGAATGGGCGAGCTGCACCTCGACATCCTCGTCGACCGGATGCGTCGCGAGTTCAAGGTTGAGGCCAACGTCGGCAAGCCGCAGGTCGCCTACCGTGAGACCATCCGTCGCACTGTCGAGAAGTACGACTACACCCACAAGAAGCAGACGGGTGGATCGGGACAGTTCGCGAAGGTCCAGGTCACCTTCGAGCCTCTCGAGGTCGAAGGCGATACGATTTACGAGTTCGAGAATGCCATCACGGGCGGACGCGTTCCGCGCGAGTACATTCCGAGCGTCGACGCCGGCATCCAGGACGCCATGCAGCTCGGTGCCCTGGCCGGTTACCCGATGGTCGGTGTCAAGGCCACCCTGGTCGACGGCGCCTACCACGATGTCGACTCTTCGGAGATGGCATTCAAGATCGCCGGTTCGATGGTCTTCAAGGAGGCCGTCCAGCGGGCGAACCCGGTTCTTCTCGAACCGGTCATGGACGTCGAGGTGCGTACCCCTGAGGAATATATGGGTGACGTCATCGGCGACCTGAATTCCCGGCGTGGACAGATCCAGTCGATGGACGATGCTTCCGGTGTGAAGGTCGTCAAGGCTGTAGTCCCGCTCTCGGAGATGTTCGGTTACATCGGTGACCTGCGGTCGAAGACCCAGGGCCGCGCGGTGTACTCGATGACCTTCTCCAGCTATGCGGAGGTCCCGAAGGCTGTTGCCGAGGAGATCATCCAGAAGGTGCGCGGCGGAGAGTAATCTCCGAATTCCGGTCGCCCCGGTGATCAAGAACATGGTCGCCGGAATGAAAGATAACCAACAAAAGGTCTAAGATATGAACCGCATATCTTTTGACAACCACGAGGAGGAACCCAGTGGCAAAGGCTAGTTTCGAACGGACTAAGCCGCACGTCAACATCGGCACCATCGGCCACGTTGACCACGGAAAGACCACCCTGACCGCTGCGATCACCAAGGTCCTGGCGGATCAGTACCCGGATCTCAATGAGGCTCGCGCCTTCGACCAGGTCGACAACGCACCTGAGGAGAAGGAGCGCGGCATCACCATCAACGTCTCGCACGTTGAGTACCAGACGGAGAAGCGTCACTACGCTCACGTCGACGCACCGGGTCACGCCGACTACGTGAAGAACATGATCACGGGTGCCGCTCAGATGGACGGTGCGATCCTCGTTGTCGCCGCCACCGACGGTCCGATGCCCCAGACGCGTGAGCACGTCCTGCTCGCCCGTCAGGTCGGCGTTCCCTACATCGTGTGCGCGCTGAACAAGTCCGACATGGTCGACGACGAAGAGCTCCTCGAGCTCGTGGAGTTCGAGGTTCGCGATCTGCTCTCGAGCCAGGAATTCGACGGAGATAACGCTCCGGTCATTCCTGTGTCCGCTCTCAAGGCGCTGGAAGGCGACGAGAAGTGGGTCAAGAGCGTCCAGGATCTCATGGCTGCCGTCGATGAGAACGTTCCGGAGCCGGAGCGCGACGTCGACAAGCCGTTCCTCATGCCCGTTGAGGACGTCTTCACGATCACCGGTCGTGGAACCGTCGTCACCGGTCGTGTCGAGCGCGGCGTCCTCCTGCCGAACGACGAAATCGAAATCGTCGGCATCAAGGAGAAGTCGTCCAAGACGACCGTCACCGCTATCGAGATGTTCCGCAAGACCCTGCCGGATGCCCGTGCAGGTGAGAACGTCGGTCTGCTGCTTCGCGGAACCAAGCGCGAAGACGTGGAGCGCGGTCAGGTCATCGTGAAGCCGGGTTCGATCACCCCGCACACCAAGTTCGAAGCTCAGGTCTACATCCTGAGCAAGGACGAGGGCGGACGTCACAACCCGTTCTACTCGAACTACCGTCCGCAGTTCTACTTCCGGACCACGGACGTCACCGGCGTCATCACGCTGCCCGAGGGCACCGAGATGGTCATGCCCGGCGACAACACCGACATGTCGGTCGAGCTCATCCAGCCGATCGCTATGGAGGACGGCCTCCGCTTCGCTATCCGCGAAGGTGGACGCACCGTCGGCGCCGGTCGAGTCACCAAGATCAACGCCTGATCTGACTCACTGAGCACCACCGGCTAGGGCCGCAGTTCTTCGGAACTGCGGCCCTTCCGCATGTTCGGGACGCACTTGCCGACGACCGGTCAGATGATGCTGTTTGGGGGAGTTGCGCTGCGCCGTCTGATTGAGGGCCGGCATGAATCGGGTTCGCGCCGTCCTTGAGAGTTCCCTCACAGGCACCGTTCCCGGAATTGCGTGGGTGAAGTGCTCTATGACAAGATAGTGAAGTTGCGTTTTGGGCGTTGACCCCTGCACTGCGGTAGTGATACCGCGAACAGCCCGAAACACTATCGGATCGATGAATCTGCACCATGCGGGTTCGGACCGAGCAGCCAATGAGTAGAAGCGCCGTCGGCGCTGGGGGAGAAGTGAGAATTTCTCCGCCAGGATTAGCCGACACGCCCGACCTCGGGGGTCGGTCATGGTCAGCCGGCACAGACGGCAGAGGGCTTTCAGGTCTCTGCGAGTTGATGGCCGGAAGCAACTAAAGAAAGAGACGACGCCATGGCGGGACAGAAGATCCGCATTCGGCTCAAGTCGTACGACCACGCTGTGATTGACAGTGCTGCACGCAAGATCGTGGACACCGTCACTCGCGCAGGTGCGACTGTTGTGGGCCCCGTGCCGTTGCCAACGGAGAAGAACGTTTACTGCGTCATCCGTTCGCCGCACAAGTACAAGGACAGCCGTGAGCATTTCGAAATGCGCACGCACAAGCGTCTGATCGACATCGTCGACCCGACGCCGAAGGCAGTCGACTCGCTGATGCGTCTCGACCTCGCTGACGACGTCAACATCGAGATCAAGCTCTAAGGGAGGCAGCAATGGCGAACACTCGTTCATCCGCTCTCCCGACCACCAGCAAGGTCAAGGGCCTGCTGGGAACCAAACTGGGCATGACCCAGGTCTGGGATGAGCAGAACAACCTCGTGCCGGTGACCGTTGTGGCCACCGGAAACAACGTCGTAACTCAGGTCCGCAACGAGGAAACCGATGGTTACCCCGCTGTGCAGATCGCGTTCGGCGAGATCGATCCTCGCAAGGTCAACAAGCCGACCGCAGGCCACTTCGAGAAGGCCGGCGTGACCCCACGCCGTCACCTCGTCGAACTGCGCACTGCAGACGCTGCTGACTACGAGCTCGGCCAGGAACTCGGCGTCGACACGTTCGAAGCCGGAATCAAGGTCGATGTGACCGCGAAGACCAAGGGCAAGGGCACAGCCGGTGTTATGAAGCGTCACGGCTTCGCCGGTGTCGGCGCCTCCCACGGTCAGCACCGCAACCACCGCAAGCCAGGTTCGATCGGCGGAGCCGCGACACCTGGTCGCGTGTTCAAGGGTATGCGCATGGCCGGCCGTATGGGCGCTGTCAAGCACACCACCCAGAACCTCACGATCCACGCCGTGGACAACGAGAACAACTTCCTGCTCATCAAGGGTGCCGTTCCCGGCCCCAAGGGTGGAGTCGTCCTCGTTCGCTCGGCCGTGAAGGAGGCCTGAACGTAATGACTGATGTCAAGACAGTCGACGTCATCGATGCCGCTGGTGCCAAGGCCGGCTCGGTTGATCTGCCCGCCGAGGTCTTCGGCGTGCCGACCAACGTGCCCCTGATCCACCAGGTCGTCGTTGCACAGCTGGCTGCGGCCCGTCAGGGTACGCACAAGACGAAGACCCGCTCCGAAGTTCGCGGTGGCGGTCGCAAGCCCTACCGTCAGAAGGGAACCGGCAACGCCCGTCAGGGTTCGATCCGCGCTCCTCAGTACAACGGCGGTGGAATCGTGCACGGACCGGTCCCGCGCGACTACTCGCAGCGGACCCCCAAGAAGATGAAGGCCGCCGCCCTGCGCGGAGCCCTGTCTGATCGTGCACGCCTCGATCAGGTCTTCGTGATGAAGAACCTGGTCACCGGCGACGCCCCGTCGACCAAGCAGGCGAAGGCCGCACTGGCCGGCCTGTCCGAGCGCAAGAACACTCTCGTGGTGCTCGAGCGTGACGACGAGCTCACCTACCTGAGCGTGCGCAACCTGCCCCACGTTCACGTGCTCACCTCCGATCAGCTCAACACCTATGATGTGCTGCTCGCCGATGACATCGTGTTCACCGAGGCAGCTCTGGCCGCGTTCCTGAGCGGAAACCGCAAATCGGAGGACGCATCATGAGTCTGAACTTCAAGGACCCGCGCGACATCATCGTCGCTCCGGTCGTCTCGGAGAAGACCTACAGCCTGATGGACGAAGGCAAGTACACCTTCCTCGTCGACCAGGACTCGAACAAGACCGAGATCAAGCAAGCCATTGAAACGATCTTCGATGTGCAGGTCGCCAAGGTGAACACCCTGAACCGTCAGGGCAAACGCCGCCGCACCCGCACCGGTTGGGGAAAGCGCAAGGACACCAAGCGTGCCATTGTCGCCCTCAAGGACGGATCGATCGACATCTTCGGTGGATCGCTCTAAGCGATCCTTCGTCAAAGAAGGACAAGACTCATGGGAATCCGTAAGCACAAGCCGACGACCCCGGGCCGCCGTGGCTCGTCGGTCGCCGACTTCGTCGAAGTGACCCGGTCTACACCGGAGAAGTCGCTTCTGCGCCCGCTGCCCAAGCGCGGCGGCCGCAACAGCCAGGGACGCGTGACCACCCGCCACCAGGGTGGCGGTCACAAGCGTCAGTACCGTGTCATCGACTTCCGCCGCCATGACAAAGATGGCGTTCCGGCGAAGGTCGCACACATCGAATATGACCCGAACCGTACGGCTCGCATCGCTCTGCTGCACTATGCAGACGGAGAGAAGCGCTACATCATCGCTCCGCAGAACCTCAAGCAGGGCGCACAGGTGGAAGCCGGTCCGGGTGCAGACATCAAGCCGGGCAACAACCTTGCCCTGCGCAACATCCCAGTCGGCACCGTGGTGCACGCAGTTGAAATGCGTCCCGGTGGCGGTGCCAAGATCGCTCGTTCTGCCGGTTCGTCCGTGCAGCTCGTGGCGAAGTACGGCCGTTTCGCACAGCTGCGGATGCCTTCGGGCGAAATCCGCAACGTCGATGCGCGCTGCCGTGCAACGGTCGGCGAGGTCGGCAATGCCGAGCAGTCGAACATCAGCTGGGGCAAAGCAGGCCGCATGCGTTGGAAGGGCAAGCGCCCGACCGTCCGCGGTGTCGTGATGAACCCGATCGACCACCCGCATGGTGGTGGCGAGGGCCGTACTTCGGGTGGTCGTCACCCAGTCAGCCCGTGGGGTCAGTTGGAGGGCCGCACACGCCGGCCGAACAAGGAGAGCGACAAGTACATCGTGCGCCGTCGCCGGACCGGCAAGAAGCGCTGATTGGAGTACTGACTTATGCCTCGTAGCCTCAAAAAGGGTCCTTTCGTCGACGAACACCTCTTCCAGAAGGTGGCTCGTCAGAACGAGAAGAACACCAAAAATGTCATCAAAACATGGTCTCGTCGCTCGATGATCATCCCGGATTTCCTGGGACACACCATCGCAGTACATGACGGACGCAAGCATGTCCCCGTCTTCATCACTGAGTCGATGGTCGGACACAAGCTCGGCGAGTTCGCACCGACACGGACGTTCCGTGGCCACGAAAAGGACGATCGCAAGGGGCGCCGCCGCTGAGGCGGGGCACTCTTTCGATCCTAGAGAAGAGAGAAGGAAGCGATGGAAGCCAAGGCTAAGGCGCGGTACCTGCGCGTTACGCCTCGCAAGGCTCGGCGCGTCATCGACCTCATTCGTGGTCAGCAGGCGACCGAAGCACTTGCAGTGTTGAAGTTTGCAGAACAGTCGGCATCAGATCCGATTTACAAGCTCGTGGCCTCCGGCATCGCCAATGCGCGTGTCCGGGCCGACGAGGAAGGCGTTGCGTTCGACGAGAACGAACTGGTCATCTCCGAAGCCTTCGTGGATGAGGGGCCGACCATGAAGCGGTTCCGTCCGCGTGCCCAGGGTCGTGCATTCCGCATCGAGAAGCGCACCAGCCACGTGACAGTGGTCCTGGCCAGCGGTGACGACCTGCCTCAGCGCAAGAGCCGGAAGGGGAACCGCTAATGGGCCAGAAGATCAATCCGAATGGATTCCGACTCGGAATCACCACGGATCACAAGTCGAAGTGGTTCGCTGACTCGACCAAGCCGGGGCAGCGCTACCGTGACTACGTGCTCGAAGATGTCAAGATCCGCCAGATGATGAACACCGGCCTCGAACGGGCCGGCATCTCGAAGGTCAACATCGAGCGCACGCGTGACCGTGTCCGCGTCGACATCCACACCGCACGCCCGGGCATCGTCATCGGCCGTCGCGGAGCCGAAGCAGACCGTATCCGCGGTCAGCTCGAAAAGCTCACCGGCAAGCAGATTCAGCTCAACATCCTTGAGGTGAAGAATCCCGAGGTCGACGCACAGCTTGTCGCCCAGGGCGTTGCCGAGCAGCTCGCCAGCCGCGTGGCCTTCCGCCGTGCGATGCGCAAGGCGATCCAGAGCGCCCAGCGCGCAGGTGCCAAGGGCATCCGCGTGCAGTGCTCCGGCCGTCTCGGCGGTGCTGAGATGAGCCGTTCCGAGTTCTACCGCGAAGGACGTGTGCCCCTGCACACGCTGCGCGCGAACATCGACTTCGGCGTTCACGAAGCCCACACCACTTTCGGACGCATCGGCGTCAAGGTGTGGATCTACAAGGGCGACATGACCGATAAGGAGCTTGCCGCCGAGCAGGCCAAGGCTCCTGCTGCTCGTGGCCCGCGTGGCCGTGGGCGCGGTCGTGGAGGCCGCGGACGTGGTCAGGAAGGCGCACCGCGCCGCGGCGACCAGGCCCGTAATACTGAGAACAGTGCCGAAGCCCCCGCGGCTGAGGCCGGATCGGAGGGCTGAGATATGCTGATCCCTCGTCGAGTGAAATTCCGCAAGCAGCACCACCCCAACCGGGGCGGCGCCGCCAAGGGAGGCACGACGGTGTCCTTCGGTGACTACGGCATCCAGGCTCTCGAGCCGGCCTATGTCACCAACCGTCAGATCGAGGCCGCACGTATTGCCATGACGCGCTACATCAAGCGCGGCGGCAAGGTGTGGATCAACATCTACCCTGATCACCCGCTGACGAAGAAGCCTGCCGAGACCCGCATGGGTTCCGGTAAGGGTTCGCCGGAGTGGTGGATCGCCAATGTCAAACCCGGTCGAGTCATGTTCGAACTCGGCGGTGTGTCCGAGGAAGTTGCTCGCGAGGCTCTGCGCCTGGCGATCCACAAGCTTCCGCTGAAGGCCCGTATCGTGGCCCGCGAAGGTGGTGAGTGAGAATGGCTATCGGTTCGAAGAACCTTTCCATCGACGCGCTGGACGGTTACGACAACGAGCGTCTGCAAGAAGAGCTCAAGAAGGCCAAGGCCGAGCTGTTCAACCTGCGTTTCCAGTCGGCCACCGGTCAGCTGGAGAGTCACGGTCGCCTCAAGGCCGTGCGTCGCGACATCGCTCGTATCTACACCGTGCTCAACGAACGGGAGCTGGACATCCGTCCGAACCCCGCTGATGCCAAGGAAGAGAGCAAGTGATGGCGGAGACCACGAATACCGAGGCCACTGCTGCGGAACGCAACTCCCGCAAGACCGCACGTGGTTACGTTGTATCCGACAAGATGGACAAGACCATCGTCGTCGAGGTTGAGGAGCGCATGAAGCACCGCCTCTACGGCAAGGTCATGCGCAAGTCGGTCAAGTACAAGGTTCACGACGAAGAGAACACCGCCGGTATCGGCGACCTCGTCCTCGTGGCCGAGACGCGGCCCCTTTCGGCCGCGAAGCGTTGGCGGCTCGTCGAAATCGTCGAACGCGCCAAGTAGTCAACGCCACCCCACCCACCCGGTCCCGCCCGCGGCCTCCTGCAGGCCGCGGGCGGCTACCGGGAACGGGGTGAAATGTCAATGAATCCGTTCCGCAAGGCTCGCGCTCAAGGCGTGAGAACCAGCGCGACGACAGGAGAAAATAGTGATTCAGCAAGAGTCGCGACTCAAAGTCGCCGACAACACTGGCGCCAAGCAGATCCTGGCAATCAGGATCCTGGGTGGCTCCGGTCGGCGCTACGCCTCGATCGGTGACACCATCGTGGCAACCGTCAAGGATGCAATCCCGGGCGGCAACGTGAAGAAGGGTGACGTCGTCAAGGCCGTCATCGTTCGCACTGCCAAGGAACGTCGTCGTCCCGACGGCTCCTACATCAAGTTCGATGAGAATGCAGCTGTCATCCTCAAGAACGATGAGGAGCCGCGCGGCACCCGTATCTTCGGACCCGTGGGACGCGAACTCCGCGACAAGAAGTTCATGAAGATCGTCTCCCTGGCACCGGAGGTGTTGTGAGCATGGCGAACAAGCTCAATATCAAGAAGGGCGACCTCGTCCAGGTCATCGCCGGCGCTCGGCAGTCCCGTGGTGGCGATCGTGGGAAGCAGGGCAAGGTCCTTGCCGTCTACCCCGAACGCAACCGCGTCCTCGTTGAGGGCGTCAACCGCGTGATCAAGCACAAGAAGGCTACGCAGACTCAGGCCGGCGGCACCGCTGGTGGCCGTGAGACCCACGAAGCCCCCATCCACGTGTCCAACGTGGCGCTCGTTGATCCCAAGGACAACAAGCCCACCCGCGTCGGATACCGCGAGGAGAGCGTCGAACGCGACGGTCGCACCAAGACCATTCGGGTTCGCTTCTCGCGTCGCACCGGGGAGGAGATCTGATGACGGAAACAACCACCAGCCGTCCCGCACCGCGTCTCAAGCAGATTTACCGCGAAGAGATCGTTGCGAAGCTGCAGGAAGAGTTCAACTACGCCAACCCCATGCAGGTTCCCGGATTGACCAAGGTCGTCGTGAACATGGGTGTGGGTGACGCAGCACGCGATTCCAAGATGATCGAAGGCGCGATCAACGACCTGACTCTGATCACCGGTCAGAAGCCCGTCGTGACCCGTGCCCGCAAGTCCATCGCGCAGTTCAAGCTGCGCGAGGGTCAGCCCATCGGCGCTCACGTCACCATGCGCGGAGCCCGGATGTGGGAGTTCATCGACCGCGTCATCACTCTGGCACTGCCGCGTATCCGCGACTTCCGCGGACTCTCGGATCGTCAGTTCGACGGAAACGGTAACTACACCTTCGGCCTCACGGAGCAGTCCATGTTCCATGAGATCGACCAGGACCGGATCGACCGCGTCCGCGGTATGGATATCACCGTCGTCACCACCGCGGCAACCGACGATGAGGGACGTGCACTGCTGCGTCACCTCGGGTTCCCGTTCAAGCAAAAATAATCGCTACGTTGCAGGTCCAAGCACAGTATGTGGGCGGAAACCGTAACGAGGAAGGGCAAGTGCCCAAATGACAATGACTGATCCAGTCGCAGATATGCTTACGCGTCTGCGCAACGCCAACTCGGCTTATCACGAGGACGTCAGCATGCCGTTCTCGAAGCTCAAGTCGAACATCGCCGAGATCCTCAAGACCGAGGGCTACATCACCGGCTGGAGCGTCGAAGACGCCGAAGTCGGCAAGACGCTGCTCCTGGACCTGAAGTTCGGACCCAACCGGGAACGTTCGATCGCCGGCCTGCGCCGTGTGTCGAAGCCGGGACTGCGCGTCTACGCGAAGTCCACGAACCTGCCCAAGGTTCTCGGCGGCCTCGGCATCGCCATCCTGTCGACCTCGTCAGGTCTCCTGACGGACCGTCAGGCCGCCAAGAAGGGTGTGGGTGGGGAAGTCCTCGCCTACGTCTGGTAAAGGAAGGAGAGAAGAACATGTCACGTATTGGCAAGAACCCGATCTCCGTTCCCAGCGGCGTCGAGGTCAAGGTCGACGGCCAGGATGTCGCCGTCAAGGGACCTAAGGGCGAACTGTCCGTCACCATCGCCGAGCCGATCACCGTATCGCTCGAAGACGGTGTCATCACAGTGGCCCGTCCGGACGAAGAGCGCGAATCGCGTTCGCTGCACGGACTGTCCCGCACGCTCATCAACAACATGATCGTCGGTGTGACCGATGGCTACTCCAAGGCCCTCGAGATCGTCGGAACCGGTTACCGTGTCCTGGCCAAGGGATCGAACCTCGAGTTCGCCCTCGGCTACAGCCACCCGATCGTCGTCGAACCGCCGGAGGGAATCTCCTTCAGCGTCGACGGTCAGACCAAGGTCGCTGTACACGGAATCGACAAGCAGCTCGTCGGTGAGACCGCTGCGAACATCCGGAAGCTGCGCAAGCCTGAGCCTTACAAGGGCAAGGGTGTGCGCTACGCCGGCGAAATCGTCCGTCGCAAGGTCGGAAAGGCTGGTAAGTAAAGATGGCCTTTGGCAAGAAGGAAAGCTACGGCAAGGGCAGGGCAGCTGCTCGCAAGCGTCGTCACGCTCGACTGCGCAAGCATGTCAGCGGTACGACCGAGCGCCCGCGCCTGTCAGTGACTCGCTCTACGCGCCACGTCTTCGTCCAGGTCATCGACGACACCGTCGGCAAGACCCTGGTCTCGGCCTCCACCATGGAAGCCGATCTGCGGACATTCGAAGGCGATAAGACCGGCAAGGCCCGCAAGGTGGGCGAGCTGGTTGCTCAGCGTGCAAAGGACGCCGGTATCGAATCCGTCGTCTTCGACCGCGGAGGCAATGCCTACCACGGCCGTGTGCAGGCAATCGCCGAAGGTGCCCGTGAAGGAGGATTGGCCCTATGAGCACTGAAGAGAACAAGGAACAGCAGGCAGCTGCTGAAACCCGCACCGACAACAGCGGTGACCGTTCCTCCCGTGCCGCGGCCAGGGTGGACAGGGCGGTCAGGGTCGCGGACGCGGCGAAGGCCGTGGACGCGGCGGTCGCAACGACCGTGAAGACAAGAACCAGTTCATCGAACACGTCATCACGATCAACCGTGTGTCGAAGGTCGTCAAGGGTGGACGTCGGTTCTCCTTCACGGCTCTCGTCGTGGTCGGTGACGGCGACGGTATGGTCGGCATGGGCTACGGCAAGGCGAAGGAAGTTCCTGCCGCCATCGCCAAGGGTGTCGAGGAAGCGAAGAAGAACTTCTTCCGCGTTCCCCGCATCCAGAAGACCATTCCGCACCCGGTCCAGGGCGAGGAAGCCGCAGGCGTCGTCCTGCTGCGTCCGGCTGCTCCCGGTACCGGTGTCATCGCCGGTGGACCCGTTCGTGCGGTCCTCGATGCGGCAGGCGTCCAGGACGTTCTGTCCAAGTCGCTGGGCTCGGCGAACGCGATCAACATCGTGCACGCCGCGATCACCGCACTGAAGGGCCTTGAGCGTCCGGAAGAGGTTGCGGCTCGCCGTGGCCTGCCCGTCGACGAGGTTGCTCCGCACGCACTGCTGCGAGCAGCTGCTGAAAGTGGGGCGAAGTCCTGATGGCAAAGCTCAAGATTACTCAGCGCAAGTCCGCAATCGGATACCGTCAGAGCCAGCGCGACACGCTGCGTTCGCTCGGTCTCAAGCGGACCAACGACGTTGTGGTGCAGGAAGATCGCCCCGAGATCCGGGGAATGATCAACGCTGTCCGCCACATCGTGACTGTGGAAGAGGTCGATTGATATGTCGAACAACGACTCGCTGAAGCTGCACGATCTGCGCCCTGCTCCCGGAGCCAAGACCTCCAAGACCCGCGTGGGTCGCGGTGAGGCTTCGAAGGGTAAGACCGCCGGACGCGGAACCAAGGGCACGAAGGCCCGTTACCAGGTTCCGCACGGCTTCGAGGGTGGCCAGACGCCGATGCACATGCGACTGCCGAAGCTGCGTGGATTCAAGAACCCCGCCAAGGTGGAGTTCCAGGTTGTCAACCTCGACAAGCTGTCCAGCCTGTTCCCCGAGGGCGGAGACGTCACCGTCGCCGATCTCGTGGAGAAGGGCGCTGTGCGCGCAAAGCAGCCCGTCAAGGTTCTCGGCACCGGTGAGATCACCGTGGCTCTGAACATCACTGCAGACAAGTTCTCCGGCTCAGCAGCCGAGAAGATCAAGGCTGCAGGCGGAAGCGCCAACGAGGCCTGATCCGTTCCATTCGGAAGGGTTTCCCGGCTTCAATGCTGGAAAGGGGGCGGTCACTTCGGTGGCCGCCCCCTTTCTGCATCCCGAGGAACTGAGACAGAGATCATCCGTGAGCAGTCCGAGACCGCTCCGATGACACTTCGACCACCGCCCGCGACCGCTGCGATGTCGCCCGGAACACGGCCTGAGAGGTCTCCGCATCGGGCTTCGCCGGTTTCGGCCTGGAGGGCATACCCTGGTAGTCTTTTGCAGGTATTTGTCTCAATCGCCAGGTCGCGACCACGACTCTGACTTTTCATCCCCCAACGAGGAGGACGCTTGATCGGCGCAATCCGGAGGGCCTTCAGAACGCCCGACTTGAGGAAGAAACTCCTCTTCACCCTGGGCATTCTTGTCATCTTCCGACTCGGCTCGTTCATTCCCTCGCCTGGTATCGATTACACCAAGGTGCAGGAATGCGTGGCTTCGCCTCAGCTCAATGAGGGCGGATTCGCCATGATCAACCTCTTCAGCGGCGGTGCGCTGCTGCAGCTGTCGATCTTTGCTCTGGGCATCATGCCCTACATCACCGCGAGCATCATCGTCCAGCTCCTGCGAGTGGTCATTCCTCGCTTCGAAGCGCTCCACAAGGAAGGCGCCTCCGGGCAGGCGAAGCTGACTCAGTACACTCGCTACCTCACCATCGGCCTCGCGGTCCTCAACTCGACGACTCTCGTTGCGACCGTCCGCTCCGGCGCACTGTTCGGCAATGTCGAAGGCTGCCAGGACCTCATCGCCAACGACACCTGGTGGGGCATCGCCGTCCTCGTCCTCACGCTGACCGCAGGCACCGGCCTGATCATGTGGCTGGGCGAACAGATCACCGAGCACGGCGTCGGCAACGGAATGTCGCTGCTCATCTTCACCTCCGTCGCATCGGCGTTCCCGTCCTCGCTCGGCGCGATCTTCCGTGAGCAGGGCGTCGACATCTTCCTCATTGTCATGGCCGTCGGTCTCGTTCTCGTCGCTCTCGTCGTCTTCGTCGAGCAGTCGCAACGCAGGATTCCCGTCCAGTACGCTAAGCGCATGGTGGGCCGTCGGATGTTCGGCGGAACCTCGACCTATATCCCGATCAAGGTGAACATGGCCGGTGTCATCCCCGTCATCTTCGCCTCTTCGGTTCTCTACCTGCCGAGCCTGATCTCGCAGTTCTTCGATCCCGAGTCGAAGTGGGTCGAATGGATCAACACCTACTTCACCCGCGGTGATCACCCGATCTACATCACCGTGTACGCACTGCTGACGATCTTCTTCGCTTACTTCTACGTGGCCATCACCTTCAATCCTGAAGAGGTCGCGGACAATATGAAGAAGTACGGCGGCTTCATTCCCGGCATCCGTGCCGGTCGCCCGACTGCCGAATACCTCAGCTTCGTACTCAGCCGCATCAACTTCCCCGGCTCGCTCTACCTTGCCTTCGTGGCCCTCATCCCGCTGATCGCACTGGTGCTCATCAACGCCAACCAGAACTTCCCGTTCGGCGGCACCTCCCTGCTCATTGTCGTCGGCGTCGGCCTCGAAACGGTCAAGCAGATCGACGCGCAGATGCAGCAGCGCCACTATGAGGGCCTGCTGCGCTGATTCGACCGGACGCTGACGTACAGCGGACATCCCATTGGAAGGACACCTTATGAGTTCACGCATCATCCTGATCGGCCCTCCCGGCGCCGCAAGGGCACCCAGGCCGCACGCCTGTCCGAGGCGCTCGGCGTCCCGGCCATCTCGACCGGAGACATCTTCCGGGCGAACGTGAAGGGCGAGACCGAACTGGGCAAACTGGCCAAACGCTATATGGACGCCGGAGAGTACGTTCCCGACGAGGTCACGAACTCCATGGTTGCCGACCGTCTGGCACAGGATGATGCTGCCGTTGGTTTCCTCCTCGACGGATACCCTCGCACCAGCGCCCAGGTCGATGAGCTCGACCGGATCCTCGCGGCCGAGGACAAAGCCATCGAACACGTCGTCGAACTCACGGCCGACACCGACGAGGTCGTCGCTCGTCTGCTCGCCCGTGCTCAGACCGAGGGGCGCAGCGATGACAGCGAAGACGTCATCCGCCACCGCCTCGATGTCTACGAAGAGCAGACGCAGCCGCTGACCGATATCTACCGCAGCCGCGGACTGCTGCGTCAGGTCGACGGACTGGGCGAAGTCAACGACATCACCGAACGCATCCTGTCGACCATTCGATGATCTTCGGACCACGTATCGAGCTGAAGACTCCCGCGGAGCTTGAGCTCATGCATCGGGCCGGGCAGCTGACACGAAATGTGCTCTCAGCGGCCCGGTCCGCGGCCGTTCCCGGGGCCACCACCGCCGAGGTGGACGCCGCCGCAGAAGCCGTCATCGACGCCGCCGGCGCCCGCTCGAACTTCAAGGGCTATCAGGGATTCCCCGCTGTCGTGTGCATCTCCGTGAACGAGGAGATCGTCCATGGCATCCCGGGTGCCCGTGTCCTCGAAGCCGGCGACATGGTCTCGATCGACGGCGGCGCAATCGTCGAAGGATTCCACGGGGACTCGGCTCTGACGATGATCGTCGGGGGCGACGACGCCGGCACTGCCGCCGACCGTGAACTCTCATCCGCTACCGAGGCGGCGATGTGGGCCGGCATCGCCGCATTCGCAATTGGTGCGAAGGTCAGCGATATCGGAGACGCCATCGATGACTTCGTCTCCGAGTCCTACCCTCATCTGGGCCTCGTCGAAGAGTTCACCGGCCACGGCATCGGCACCTCCATGCATATGGCTCCCGAGGTGCTCAACTACCGTGCACGCTCGAACGGCCCGAAGATCAAGCCCGGAATGTGCCTGGCGATCGAACCGATGCTCACCACTGGAGGAGCGGACACACGCACGCTCTCCGACGACTGGACGGTCGTCACAGCGGATGGCTCACGGGCGAGCCACTGGGAACACAGCGTGGCTCGCCACGAAGGGGGAGTCTGGGTACTCACAGCCGCCGACGGGGGAGCGGCCGGGCTGGCGCCGTTCGGAATCACTCCCGTGCCTCCGAAGGGCGTCTGAGGGGAGCACCCGGGGGATGCGCCCGAGGGGGAGAGCTCAGGTCGCCGACATCTGCCGTCTCAGGGCAGATCTGCCGACGAAGTAGACTGCGGCGAATGTTCCGGATGCCGCCATCAGCCCGAGTGCGAACATCCACGTCGCGGTCTCGGCGATGGTGAATCCGAAGATCTGGAATGCGCAGAAGGCGATGAAGGCCGTGATGGCTCCCGCTAGCAGTCCGGATGTGCGGGACATCTGGTACGCGCGCTGATCGATCGAGTGCTTCTCGTCATCCATGTCGTGGCTCCTCGTCGCGTCGCTGCGATCTCGGTCCTGTCGGCACCGATCCTTGTGTTTTCACGGTAGGATCTGGCCATGACGAGTGTCCACGATGTCCCGAAACGTCGGACAGATGTGGGCGATCGGTATCGGATGACACGGATCGCCTTCGACGTGATCTCCGCTTTCGGGTGTCTGCAGGCGAGCGGACTGCCGGGGCCCGTCATCGTCCGTGTGCTTGCTGAACACGGGTATTCGTCCTCCAGCGTGCACAATCAGCTCGTGCGGATGGTCCAACGAGGCATCATCAGCAGCGAACGAGTCGGGCGGGTCTCCGTCTACCGGCTGAGCGAACACATCCTCTCGGATTTCGGCGATATCGCCGGTGATCATGTCTTTCCCGAGTATGAAGGTCGCTTCCACACCGTTGTGTATTCCGTTCCGGAAGCCGAGCGTGGGCTGCGGGACCGACTGCAGTACATCGCCCGGAGCCTGGGATACAGGCAGCTCCGACCGGGAATACTCATCGGCTTCGCTGACCGAAGCACTCACCTCACGGCGCGTCTGCCAGAGATGCCCGGTTCCTGCTGGTCTGAGGCGGGAGAGCTGACACCTGATTCCATCGCGGCCGCCGCAGAATGACGACGCGTGCGTTCGAGCTCGACGCCGCCCTCGCCCAGCTGCCTCCGATCGAGCAGCGCATGAACGCATTGAGTTCCGGCGGATCAGCCCCGGGCGCCGGATGCCCAGGGCTGAGCCTGAGAGGCTTCTTCGATTTGTACTTCGATGTCGCCCGCGCTGTGATGAGCCACCCGCTGCTGCCCGAGGCCCTTGTCGAGGGCAGTCAGCCGGCCGTGCGGTTCCGTGCTCTGATGCAGCAGTGCAACCTCGAATACTATCTGCGGTTCGATCAGCAGATCCGTGAGTGCGCGGGAGCCAGCTCGTCGTTCGACCTCGTCGAGTGGCTGCCGGAGCGCTGAGCCGCCGAAAGGAGACGGACTCGGGCAGTAGCTCAGAGGATCCGGGCGATCCTCGTTACCGCTTCGGTGAGCAGGGGACGGGGGAGGGCGAAGTTGAACCGGATATGACCGGCCCCGACCTCACCGCACAGCCGCCCTTCGGTCACGGCCACCTCGGCGCGGGATCGGATGTGATCGGACAGACCGGACTCCAAACCGTAGCCGCGCAGATCCAACCACGCCAGATAGGTGCCTTCCGGTTCGATATAGGCGGCGTTCGGCAGCAGTGAGCCGACGAGATCCGTGAAGTGGTCGCGATTGCCCTTGAGGTAGCCGTTGACCTCGCTCAGCCAGTCGCCGCCACGGGTATACGCTGCCGTGGTCGCCAGGATCCCCGGGTTCGAGGCCGCACCGGAGACGAACTGTCCCTTCTTCGCCCAGATCTCGCGGTCAGCGGGGGAAGTGAGGATGAGCTGAGCGCATTTGAGACCCGGGATGTTGAAGGCCTTCGACGCAGCCGTCGCGGTGGCGGTGTGGGCGGCGGTCGCCTCGGTGAGTGTGGCATAGGGCATGTGCCGCGCGGGGGCATAGATGACGGGCGCGTGGATCTCATCGGAGAACACCCGGGCGCCGGCCGCCTCGATGACGTCGGCGAGGGCGATCAGCTCGGCCTCCGTGTAGACCTTGCCGATGGGATTATGCGGGTTGCACAGGACGAACGTCGCGCCGGGAGTCAAGGCAGCGGCGATGGCATCGAGGTCGAGGGACCATCCGGTCTCCGACCGCAGCATCGGGACTTCGATGAGCTCGCGTCCCGTCACGCGCGCGACGTCGAAGAACGGCATATAGGCCGGTGTCGGCAGCACGATCGGAGTGTCGGCCGGGGTGAGATGGGTGAGCACGCCGAGGAACGCGGCGAGGACATCGCTGGCCGGTTCGATGTGGCCGACGGGGATCCGCCAGCCGTAGCGCTCGGAGCAGAAGCTCGAAGTCGCGGTTCGCAGATCGGCGACGGCATCGGCGGGAGCATAGCCGTAGAGGTCGCGCTCGTCGACGGTCTGCAGCGCCTGACGCACAGCGGGGGCGACCCCGAAGTCCATCTCGGCGATGAAGGCGCCGATGGAGCCGGGGAACGACGACCACTTGCGGCCGCCCTTCGCGACCAGGGATTCCTCGGTGATGGCATCGAAATCGGACATCTCGGTTCTCCTCTTCGGGGACTGCGTCGGGTGCGGTTCTCACGCTAGCAGTCGGGGCGCGGACGGTGGGGTGCGTCCGTCGTCGGAGGTCATGGGAATGGAGGGCCGCCTCGGCGAAGATGGGATTGTAAGGGACTTCACGCTGAGAAGCGAACACCGTGTGGAAGAATCTTTCTCCGTAGTGTAGGGTTGATGATTGGTCTGTTCTCATTCAACTCACCCTTTTCCAGATGTGGGCGGCTTCTGCCATCCACTTCTTTTCATGTGGTGACGAGGACTGCAGGCCGAGGGGTCACCGGCATTGAGTCGGTGATACACGATTACGTCGAACGCGAAGGTTTCGCGGGAATACGAGGTTAGCGAACGATATGGCCAAAAAAGAAGGGGTCATTGAGATCGAAGGCACCGTTGTCGAGGCTCTGCCGAACGCATCGTTCCGGGTTGAGCTGAGCAACGGGCACAAGGTGCTCGCACATATCTCCGGAAAGATGCGTCAGCACTATATCCGCATCCTTCCCGAGGACCGGGTCATTGTGGAGCTGTCTCCATACGATCTCTCGCGTGGACGAATCGTTTACCGCTACAAGTAAGGATCTTCGATCATTCGCGTCCTGTCCTGCCGGGCAGAGACCGAAAGAAGGAAAAACGATGAAGGTTAAGCCCAGCGTCAAGAAGATCTGCGAGAACTGCCAGATTACCCGCCGTCACGGCCGGGTCATCGTCATCTGCTCCAACCCGCGCCACAAGCAGCGCCAGGGCTGAGCAGCTCGTTCTGAGCAGATCGAAGCTCCTCAGAGAGGGGCTTCAGCAGCACCACACCCGCGCAAACCTCGCCATCTGCGTCCGAGACCACGAGAAGTGAGAACTTCGGTGGAGCGGATACGGGACGATACCTCCGGTCGGGGGCCGGAGACCTTGGGCGACCAAGGACAGGTTTGCATCAGCACCTCCGAAACAACAACAGGAGACAGTACCTATGGCACGACTTGCCGGAGTCGACATCCCGCGTGAAAAGCGCGTGGAAGTCGCCTTGACTTACATCTATGGTGTGGGCCGCACCCGTGCGCGCCAGACCCTGACCGAAACGGGAATCAGCCCTGATACCCGTGTGAAGGACTTGAGCGACGCAGAGCTCGTCCAGCTGCGTGACTACATCGAGGGCACATTCCAGGTTGAGGGTGACCTCCGTCGTGAGGTGGCCGCCGATATCCGCCGCAAGGTCGAAATCGGAAGCTATGAAGGCCTGCGTCACCGCCGCGGTCTGCCGGTTCGCGGTCAGCGGACCAAGACGAATGCGCGTACCCGCAAGGGCCCCAAGCGCACCGTGGCCGGTAAGAAGAAGTAACACGCTCACCCGGTTGGCCGACGCCAACCACCTCGATCAGGAGTAGGACATATGCCTCCCAAGTCACGCGCCGCTACAGTGCGCAAGCCTCGCCGCAAGCTGAAGAAGAATATCGTTGCCGGCCAGGCTCACATCAAATCAACCTTCAACAACACCATCGTGTCGATCACCGATCCGACCGGTGCTGTCATCTCCTGGGCCTCCTCAGGTGAGATCGGCTTCAAGGGTTCGCGCAAGTCGACCCCGTACGCCGCTCAGATGGCTGCTGAATCGGCTGCGCGCCGGGCGCAGGAACACGGCCTGAAGAAGGTCGACGTGTTCGTCAAGGGACCGGGCTCGGGCCGCGAGACGGCTATCCGTTCGCTGCAGGCTGCCGGCCTGGAACTGGGAACCATCCAGGATGTCACCCCCGTTCCGTTCAACGGCTGCCGTCCCCCCAAGCGCCGCCGCGGCTGATCCTTCCGTGGAACTGCAACGGATGGCGGGTATGAGCCCGACATCGGTCGCAGAACGGATTCCCAGATAACCCGAACCGTTCTTCATGGCCCTTACGGCCATGACGTGCAGTGCGAACGTCATATAGCGGATGTTCGCTGAAAGGAAGCCCACGTGCTCATTGCACAGCGCCCAACGCTCACGGAAGAAGTCGTCTCCGATAACCGCTCACGGTTCGCCATCGAACCGCTCGAGCCCGGATTCGGCTACACCCTCGGCAACTCGCTTCGCCGGACCCTGCTGTCCTCGATCCCTGGTGCCGCCGTCACGTCCATCCGGATCGACGGAGTGCTCCACGAGTTCAGCACCGTGCCGGGAGTCAAGGAGGATGTCACCGAGTTCATCCTCAACCTGAAGTCCCTGGTCGTATCGTCCGAATTCGACGAACCGGTCGTCGCCTACCTGCGCAAGCAGGGACCTGGCACCGTGACCGCTGCCGATGTGTCTGCTCCTGCCGGAGTCGAGATCCACAACCCGGACCTGCACATCGCCACGCTGAATGGTGAGGGTCGTCTGGATATGGAACTGACCATCGAACGCGGACGCGGATACGTTTCGAGCGCTCAGAACAAGAACGCGGATGCAGAGATCGGCCGGATCCCGGTCGATTCGATCTACTCCCCGGTTCTCAAGGTCACCTACAAGGTCGAAGCCACGCGTGTCGAACAGCGCACCGACTTCGATCGTCTGGTCCTCGACGTCGAAACCAAGCCCTCGATGACCCCGCGCGATGCCATCGCATCTGCGGGTAAGACGCTGGTCGAGCTCTTCGGCCTGGCTCGAGAGCTCAACGTCGAAGCTGAAGGCATCGAGATCGGACCCTCGCCTGTGGACGCGGCACTCGCCGCCGATCTGGCGCTGGCGATCGAAGACCTCGACCTGACCGTGCGCTCCTACAACTGCCTCAAGCGCGAAGGCATCCACACCGTCGGTGAGCTCGTTGCTCGCAGCGAAGCCGACCTGATGGATATCCGCAACTTTGGTTCGAAGTCGATCGACGAGGTCAAGGCGAAGCTCAACGAGCTCGGCCTGAGCCTCAAGGACAGTCCTGCCGGATTCGAAGCCGGCCTCGTTGATGAGGACCAGTCCTACGTCGAAGACGAACAGTACTGATTAAGACCTAGGAGTAACTGACAATGCCAACCCCAACCAAGGGTCCCCGCCTCGGCGGATCGCCCACACACGAGCGCATGATGCTCAACAACCTGGCAGCCCAGCTGTTCGAGCACAAGCAGATCAAGACGACCGTGACGAAGGCCAAGCGCCTGCGCCCGGTTGCCGAGCGCATGATCACGAACGCCAAGAAGGGTGACCTGGCCGCACGTCGTCGCGTGCTCGGCCAGATCTCCGACAAGTCGATCGTGCACGAGCTCTTCACCTCGATCGCCGAAACGATGGCCGAGCGTCCCGGTGGATACACCCGTATCACCAAGATCGGTCCTCGCCCCGGCGACAACGCCCCGATGGCCGTCATCGAACTGGTCCTCGAGCCCTACTCGCCCAAGCAGGCAACCGTGAAGGAAGCCGAGCAGGCTACCGCCGCTGCTGCCGCTCCGGCAGAAGAGGCACCGGCTGAGGCCGAGGTCGTCGACGAGGCTCCGGCCGAAGACGCCGCTGTCGAGGCTGACGCTGTCGAGGCCGATGCCGAGACCGCTGAAGAGTCCTCCGAGGCTGTCGAGGAGAAGTAAGCTTCTCGACCGACATCCGGCTCGGTACTCCGAAGCCCGACGTCACACACTTCAGGCGGGCACCCACACAGGTGCCGCTGAAGTGTATTCACCGGTGCCTCTGGGTGCCGATGTACGAACCTATCGGGCCGCCTCGGCGGGGTCGGTTACCACGCACCTGTCCGGCCACCTCGGCGTGCTCACTTGCTTTTCGTTCCAATCATCGGTTTCGATCCAGATGATTGGGACGAAAAGCGATTGTTCCGGTACGCAACCTGTGGCTCTCAACGTAATGTCACCGCATGAGTGACCGGCGTCCTCTCTTCTGGGGCGGGCATCTGCGGATGTACCGCGATCCGTTCAGCGCACCGACGGTGGGTAAGCCATGGGTCAGACTGACGTCTCGATATGACGAAGGCCGGGGCGCAATCATGCCCCGGCCTTCGCTCAGCGTGTGCTGGTGGAGTTGCGTCTCACTTCACGCGGGAGAGCGCCACGGATTCGTCGAACTCGATGTCAGAGGCCTCGTCGTGCTTATAGGTGAAGCGGCTGACGACGACCGCGACGAGGAGGTTGACTGCGAAGCCGGGGATGATCTCGTAGATCGCGTCCGTCAGCGGAGTGCTCACCTGTCCCCAGACGAAGGCCACGACGGCACCGGAGAGCAGACCGAACAGGGCGCCCCAGTTGCTCAGGCGCTTCCAGAACAGGGTGAGCAGGACAATCGGGCCGAACGAGGCGCCGAAGCCTGCCCATGCGAAGGCGACGAGGTCGAGGATGCTGTTCGACGGTGAGATCGCGAGGACCACTGCGATGACGGCGACGACGAGCACACCGAGGCGGCCGAGCAGCACGTAGGTCTTGTCCTGGAAAGTCCGCGTGGATCCGGTGCGCCGCGCGACGATCTTGAACAGGTCCTCGATGAGAGCCGACGAGGTGACGACGAGCTGCGAGGATATCGTCGACATGATCGCGGCCAGCACCGCAGCCAGCACGAGGCCGGCGATGAACGGGTGGAAGAGGATCTGTGCGAGGTCGAGGAAGATGGTCTCGGCGTCGGCGGGTTCCATGTTCGCGTGCTGGGAGAAGTAGGAGATGCCGACGATGGCGGTGGCGATGGCTCCGAGCGCGGAGATCGCCATCCAACCGACGCCGATGCGTCTGGCGACGGTGGCGTCGGCGGGAGTGCGCAGAGCCATGAAGCGAACGATGATGTGCGGCTGTCCGAAGTAGCCGAGTCCCCACGCCAGGGCGGAGACGACGGAGGTGATGGTCGCGAAGGTCCAGAAGCCTTCGGAGCCGAAGAGGTTGAGCAGTCCGGGATCGATCTCGGAGACGTTGCTGATCACGGTCGAGGGGCCACCGGCGTTGATGACGGCGACGATCGGCACGGCCACCAGAGCGGCGAACATCAGCAGCCCTTGGGCGACGTCGGTGAGGGTCGCACCGAGGAATCCGCCGAAGAGGGTGTAGATCATCGTGATCGCGGCGACGAGAAGCATTCCACCGAGGTAGTTGAGCCCGAAGCTCGACTCGAAGAACTTGCCGGCCGCGACCATGCCCGACGAGACGTAGAAGGTGAAGAAGACGAGGATGATGATGCCGCAGACGATGCGCAGCAGTCGTGTCCGATCCTTCAGCCGCTGTTCGAAGAAGCTGGGGATGGTGATCGAGTCGCCCGCCTTCTCCGTGAACGCGCGGAGCCTCGGAGCGACGATCTTCCAATTGACCCAGGCACCGACCGTCAGGCCGATGGCGATCCAGGCCTCGATGAGGCCGGAGACGTAGATGGCCCCGGGCAGCCCCATCAGCAGCCAGCCGGACATATCCGATGCACCAGCGCTCAGGGCCGCAACGCTGGGTCGCAGTCCGCGCCCGGCGAGCATATAGTCATCGAGATTGTTCTTCGTCTTACGGTACGCGAACCAGCCGATGGCCAGCATGCCGATGAAGTAGAGGACGATCGCAATCGTGCGGAAAGTGGTTTCCGACATCTGAGCTCAGCTCCTTTTGATAGGCCGAGCCGACCTTACAGCACAAGAGGTCGCGGGTGTGAATTCCCTGTGCGCCCATCTCCTGTGAGGATACACCTCCATCTGCCTCCGGAGGCAGGACTAGAAGATCGGCAATCGGGGCGCTCGGGGGACCGGAGTCATGGATGCTCCCACCGTGAAGGCGGCGATCGGCCGACCGCGGAGGCAGGCCGCCAGTTCGCTTCGGACGGTCGGGCTGTCCTTGAGCTCGGAATGGACGTCGACGCGCAGCCCGTACCGGTCGAGCGTCAGCCAGATTCGGAGCAGGACTCGTCCGACCTCGACTTCGTCCGCGACCGACAGTGCTGGCCGATCGGGGACGGACAGGATCAGATGGTGCGGACGCCGTCCCTCGGGACGAGCTGCCGTTGAAGGTAACGTCGCCGCAGAGGCTGGCGGAAGACTGTCATTCAGCGAACGTGACGGGCGCGCGAGTCGCGACGTGACCCGAGCGTGCCAACCGCCGTATCGCCGAGTCTGCCGAAGCGACGGGTGCGAGTCCCGCCGAGGCCAGGCCGGTGATCAGGGAATGCAGCCATGGGCGATCGAGAACCGCCGCGGCCCGGGCACCGAGCGGGGAGATGCGCAGACACTCGGCGGTGAGTCCGTCCTGGTGGTAGAGCGGGTCGCCGGCATCGAAGCGCAGCCAGCGCAGAGTCTCGGCAAACACCGCCCGGTCGCCATAGGAATGCAGCGCTGCACGGCGCAGCCATCCGCGCCATGTGCGGTCGGGGACTTCCACGAGGCACACCCCGGTCTCGGCGATGGCGGTGCGGCAGACCAACATGGCCTTCGCGAAACTGGCTTCCGACCGTTCCAAGGGGCCGCGGTCGACCTGACGATGGTGCAGGTCGGCGACCCCGAAACGGGGCCATGCGGTCCGTGCCGTCGCCTCCGAGCCCCTCACCGTGGGGTCGGCCGAGGATTCCGTGGTGGTCAGGCGCAGGTGGATGTCCAAGGTGGGACCGCGTCCTCGAACGGTGACGGATTCGGTGTGCACCCCCGCCTCGGCGGCGGCGATTGCCAGCGATTCCAGCCAGCAGCCCATGCCCAGGTGAAGATCCTCGCTGCGCGGGTCCCCGCGCGGCAGCAGGCGGGCAGGGTCGACGCCGACCCGGACCTCCGCGCCCTCGGGCGTGCAGTTCGTGACTTCGGGAACCCAGGGCTGGGTGTTGTGGGCAGAGGGGGCGGAGCCGGCGACGGTGAGGAGCGACTCGACGAGGGAGGTGGTCAGCGTCAACGGTGCTCCTCCGGCGAGGGCGGAGCCAGGGTTCGATCGACGAACACGAGCCGGTGCATCTCCCTGCCGCCGGACCGGGCGAAAACCGCCGCCGAGGCGGGATTGTCCTCCGCGATGAACGTCACCCGCAGCCGTCGGTATCCTTTGGCGATCAGCGCGGAGTTGAGGTCCCTGATTGCGAGGCTGAGCAGGCCCGACCCCTGATGGCGGGGATCGGTGCCCTGGATGATGAGCACGGCGTCCCTCATCGTGCGACGGTGCCGGAGCAGGTCGGGGACGGTTCGCACACCGAGGCGGCCGCCGTGGCGGCGCAGGATCGGCACCGGGTCGGGGACGACGAGTGCGAAGCAGCGAGGCGGGGCATCGGCGGGATCATCCGCACCGGCGATCTCGATGACGAGATCCGGGTCCATCAGGGCGGACAGGCCCTGCATCTGCGAGCGCAGCTGTTCCGGCGAGATGGCTGTGTAATAGGGCAGAGCGGAAAAGGCCGCATTGAGAGTCGGCAGCAGCCGGTCGGCGAAGCGGCGCAGACCGAATCGAGAGACGTGTCGGCGACGCAGTCCCCGGCGATGCCATTCGGCGGAGGTGACCGCGGTGGCTCGGGCCGCTGGAATGGATCTTACGGGCACCTCCCATGTATGCGCGGGACCCCAGACATCGAACCCGGCTGCGGCGAAAGTCGGCCAGAAGAAGGCGGGATTCCATGCGGTGTCGAAGAAGCCGGGACGATCGACTCCGTCGGTGAGCAGACCTCCGGTGACATTGGGCAGGGGAGAGACCGGACCGAAGATCCGTGACGCTCCCACCTGCTCGGCTCGCTCGACGAGGAACGTGATCAGCCCGCTCAGCGCCTCCGCGTCGACGGCTTCTGCTGCGCCGAAGAAGAGAGGCGGCGCGGTCGCACCACTGGAGTCCAGTTCGGCTGCCAAGGCAGCCGACCGGTGACACATGACTCGGGCGATCGCTTCTCCCTGGTCGGTGTCGAACAGCCACAGCTCGACAGGTTCGTCGAACCAGCCTCGGCCTGCGAACCAGTCGCGGATATCGGCGGCGAAGAGAGGCACATAATGGTCCTCTTCGCCGCGCTCCCGCGCCAGGCGTGGGCCCAGGTCGATGAACTCAGCGAGATCGGCCCGGGAGCTCACCCGCCGCGGTCTCATTCCGAACTGAGCTTCGTGAATTCGTCGATCATGCCCAGTCGGCCGTCCTCGGCTCGGAACTCGCCATTCGTGTATCCCCATTCCTCTGCCGTGAGGATCCGGATGAAGCCGCCGCGGGCCGGAGAGTCCTTGCCGCTGCCGACGAGCCACTTCATGATCTCCCGATGCTCGGGGGTGCGCGCATATGCCAGAAGGTCGTCATGGGTGGTGAAGGCGACCATCAGCCCGATCCGGTCGGGGAACTCGAAGTAGCTGCGATGCCACAGATATCCGGGTGCGGCCTTCAGCCCCTTGGCCACTCGCGGCCACCGCCGCAGCTGGCCCACCATCGCCAGCGGATTGCGGTAGCGGTTCGCTCCGAGGAAGAACGCTTCGGCTCGGGCCTGGGGCGGAGCTTGGGAGAAATCATTCGATCGCATCGTCACCCTCCTGTGTTCTCTGAACATAGACGTTCTTGATCTTCGTGGTCGCAGTTTCGAACGGCCCGGTGGCGTGGTCGTGGATCTCGACGTGGATCTCCGCGGTCGACGGGTCCTCCTCCAGGCTCTGCGCGAAGTCCCTCGACACCGACGCCAGGTGCCCGAGCACCCCGGCACGGATCGTCCCGGCCAGCTTCTGCCGTGCGGCTGCGTCCATGGTCGGAGCCTCTTCCCGCAGTTGGATGTGCAGGGCGGGGCGCTGTTCATGGCCGGCGATCTCGCGCAGTTCGATGCGGAAGGACTCGATGAGGTGGGCTTGGGGATTGTCTCTGTAGAGTCCGTTCTCGATGTCGAGCGGATAGATGTTGGCACCCATATACGAGATCGTCGAATCCGCGCGCCCGAACAGCAGCACGAACGGCAGCTTCATCCCGTTGCCCGCGAATGCCGCCGAGCATGCCCGAGCCAGATCCGGATGGCGGCGTGTGAGTGAGACCATGGTGGGGAAGTCGATGAGCGTGGCCTCGTCGCCGATGTTGTAGCGCAGCCGCGGACTCATCACCGCAGCCGAGTTGATCGTGGCGACCAGCTCACCGTCGTCGGTGGTCTCCAGGTAGGTCTCCAACGGGTTGTATTGGAAGACCATCGGCACACGCGACTCGTCGGCACCGAGGACATCGGCACGGAAGTCGAGATCGTGGGCCAGCGCCCGGCGGATGACGACCGAGAGGTCGGATTCGCCGGCCATCCCGATCGTCAGGTCGCTGGCGCCGTACCCGGAGTACACCCGGTCGAAACGCACCTCGAGGTAGTCGCGCAGACCCTCTGTCATCGCCTCCCCGCCGACGAACCCATTGAGCCGGAAGTCGGCCCATCTCTCGGGTTCGGAGTCCATCCGGTCGACGAGATGCTTGAGGAACGGAGGATAGGCGCTGATGAGGTAGGTGTGGTTCGGTCCGAAGTGCTGCATCGTGTCGAGGATCTTCTCGAGGTCCGGACCCGTGTTCTTCACCATTGCCACTTTGGCCATGGCCAGTCCCGTATTCGTTCCCGTCGCCCAGGCCCCCATCGAGAAGGCGTTGATGCAGAACAGGTCTTTGTGGTCGAAGAGCATCGTGACGTAGCCGGCGACGTTCTTATGGACGGTGTCGAGCTCCTTCTTCGACCGCATCCAGTTGAACGGGGTGCCCGAGGAACCCGAGGACTCGTCGACGACGGTGCCGACGCGGTCGATGCGACCGTCCCAGCAGCGATGTTCCTCGCTGTAGCGGCGGACGAACTCGTCCTTCGACGTCGGTGTGTAGGCCTCGAGGTCCCACCACCGGAATTCGAAACCGGAGCGCGCCAGGTAGTCCTGGTATGCGGGCACATCGAGGGAGGCCTGCTGGCAGATCATCCACGCATTGAGCTTCGCGAACGGTTCGAGTCTCGGGTTGTAATGGCGTGCGGTGAATCGCCAGATCGCCGGGTGAGCTCGGTAGGCGCCATAGGCGGCGGTGAGTCCGACATTCGCCAATCGCAGCACGGCTTGGCGGGCCAGGTTCACCGGACCGCGGGGGATCGGCAGCCGACGGAGTTCGGCTTCTGGAGTGAGGTGGGTCTCTCTCATGGTTCGAGGCTAACCCAGCCTTCGGGCCATTGATATGGAAATTCGGAAGATGTGCCAGAACCGCATCACACGACGTTGCGAACCCCGACCATCACCGAGGCGGCCCACCGAACGACGGATCACCTCGGCGAGGTGGTCCGAAACGGTCGATCCTCTCACCGAGGCGGTCCGGTACCGGTTCTGCCGCCTCGGGGAGGTGACGGGTCAGTCGAAGACGACCGTGCGGTGGCCGTCCATGAGGACACGGCCCTCCGCGTGCCAGGCAACGGCCCGGGCGAGCACGGCCGCCTCGACGTCCTGACCGTGACGGACGAAATCGGCGATCGCCTGATTGTGATCGACGCGGGCCACATCCTGTTCGATGATCGGACCCTCGTCGAGGTCACTGGTGACATAGTGGGCGGTCGCCCCGATGATCTTCACACCTCGGGCATGCGCCTGGTGGTAGGGCTTCGCGCCCTTGAAGCTCGGCAGGAACGAATGGTGGATGTTGATGACTCGACCTTCGAGGCGGTCGCAGAGTTCGGGGGAGAGGATCTGCATGTACCGGGCCAAGACGATGAGTTCGACATCGAGGTCGTCGACGAGGGCGGAGAGCCTCGCCTCGGCTTCGGCCTTCGTGTCCCGGGTGATCGGAATATGGTGGAAGTCGTGGCCGTGGAATTCGGCGAGCGGTCGCAGATCGTCATGGTTGCCGGCGATGCCGACGATGTCGATGGGCAGCTGACCGGCCGAATGCCTGAACAGCAGAGTGTTGAGGCAGTGGGCGGCCTTGGACACCATGATGAGTGTGCGAGTCTTCTTCTCCACCGGCTGCAGACTCACGGTCATCGCGAACCGGGGAGCCACCTCGGCGAGGGCGTCTTCCACGGTCCGGGCCGAGGTCTCCGCGGACGTCGAGAACTGGACGCGCAGGAAGAACTGGCGGGAATCGGGGGAGGAGAACTGCTGCGATTCGGTGATGTTGCCGCCGAGCCCAGCGAGCACCCCGGTCACGGCATGGACGATGCCGGTCGAATCGGGGCAGGTGACTCTTAAGATCCATTCGCAGCTCATGGTCCCGATCCTAATCGGTGGTTGCGCTCAACGCCCACTCCGAGGCGCCATCCGGATGGCGGTCGCGGCCCCGGAACCAGGCGATGTCGCTGTTAGCATGGTGCCGGGTGACGGCCGCACCTTGCGCGCTGCCTCGCTCCCATCATCGGATGCCACAGGAGAGTACTCATGACCGAAAACTCGATGCAGGCTTCGCTTGCCGACATCGACCCGCAGATTGCCGAAGTCCTCGACCTCGAGCTGGGCCGCCAGCGTTCGACACTCGAGATGATCGCCTCGGAGAATTTCGTCCCCCGCGCCGTGTTGGAAGCACAGGGGTCGGTGCTGACGAACAAGTACGCCGAGGGCTATCCCGGTAAGCGCTACTATGGCGGCTGCGAACACGTCGACGTGGCAGAGAACCTCGCCATCGACCGTGCCAAGAGCCTCTTCGGCGCCGAATACGCGAACGTCCAGCCTCATTCCGGCGCCTCGGCCAACGCCGCAGTCATGCACGCCCTGGCTCGTCAGGGTGACAAGATGCTCGGTCTGTCCCTGGCCCACGGCGGTCACCTCACCCACGGCATGAAGATCAACTTCTCCGGTCGCCTCTACGATGTCGCCTCCTATGAGGTCGACCCCGACACCTACCGCATCGATATGGACAAGGTGCGCGAGAAGGCCCTCGAACACCGCCCCGAGGTCATCGTCGCCGGCTGGTCGGCCTACCCCCGTCAGCTGGACTTCCAGGCCTTCCGCGATATCGCCGACGAAGTCGGTGCGAAGCTGTGGGTCGATATGGCGCACTTCGCCGGACTCGTGGCCGCCGGCCTGCACCCGAACCCCGTGCCCTTCGCCGATGTCGTGTCCTCGACGGTGCACAAGACCATCGGCGGACCCCGTTCCGGCTTCATCCTCGGCAAGGAGGAATACGCGAAGAAGCTCAACTCCGCTGTCTTCCCCGGCCAGCAGGGCGGACCGCTCATGCATGTCATCGCAGCGAAGGCCGTGGCCTTCAAGCTCGCGGCGGCTGCCGAGTTCAGGGAACGTCAGGAACGCACCGTGCGCGGCGCTCAGATCCTGGCCGAACGCCTCCTGGCCTCCGATGTCGCCGAGGCCGGAGCCACCGTGCTCACCGGCGGCACCGATGTCCACCTCGTGCTCGTCGATCTGCGAAACTCCGCCCTCGACGGACAGCAGGCAGAGGACCTTCTGCACTCGGTCGGCATCACCGTCAACCGCAATGCCGTGCCCTTCGACCCGCGCCCGCCGATGGTCACCTCCGGGCTGCGCATCGGCACCCCGGCCCTGGCCACCCGCGGATTCGGCGACGAGGAGTTCACCGTCGTCGCCGACGTCATCGCCGAGGCGCTCAAGCCGGGTGCCGATGTGGAGGCACTCGCTGCTCGCGTGAAGAAGCTCAGCGACGAATTCCCTCTCTACGAGGGCCTGGAGCAGTACTGATGAGTGCACAGATCCTCGACGGCAGAGCCTGTGCGAAGCAGATCAAGGCCGAACTCACCGAGGCCGTGGCGACCCTGGCGGAGTCCGGAATCGTCCCGGGCCTCGGCACCGTCCTGGTGGGGGAGGACCCCGGATCGAAGTGGTACGTCGCGGGCAAGCACCGTGACTGCGCCGAGGTCGGGATCCAGTCGATCCGCCGTGACCTTCCGGAGTCGGTGAGCCAGGACGAGCTGCTGGCCGTCATCGACGAGCTCAACAACGATGACGCGTGCACCGGATACATCGTGCAGCTTCCGCTGCCGGACCACATCGACACCGACACGATCCTCGAGGCCATCGATCCGGCCAAGGACGCCGATGGTCTGCATCCGACGAATCTCGGACGACTCGTGCTCAACGTCAATTCGGAGATCACCACTCCGTTGCCGTGCACTCCGCGCGGAGTCATCGAACTGATCACCCGCAACGGCATCGAACTGGCCGGTAAGCATGTCGTGGTCATCGGTCGCGGAGTCACCGTGGGCCGGTCCATCGGTGCGCTGCTGACGCGGCGTGAGCACAATGCGACCGTGACCCTGACACACACCGGCACCCGCAACCTCGATGAGCTGCTGGCTCAGGCCGATGTCATCGTCGCGGCCGCCGGTGCGGCTCGAATCGTGAAGGCCGAGGCAGTCAAGCCGGGAGCGATCGTCCTCGACGTCGGCGTCTCGCGTGAGACTGACCCGGAGACGGGGAAGTCGAAGATCGTCGGAGACGTCGATCCCGCGGTCGCCGAGGTGGCGTCCTGGGTCTCCCCGAACCCGGGAGGCGTCGGTCCGATGACTCGAGCTCTGCTGCTCAAGAACGTCGTCGACACCGCCCAACGCTCCGCCACCTAACCCCTATTACTACCTGACGGGGGCCCAGCAACCTGGCGCGAGGTTGCTG
>NZ_JBNFOL010000027.1:0-57811 GCF_057364765.1 Brevibacterium sp. LAARM3_SD1
CCAGCAACCTCGCGCGAGGTTGCTGGGCCGCCGTCAGGTAGTAATTAGAGGGAGTTTTCTAGGGTGAGCAGGTGTCGCTTGTTGTCCTCGCCCCAGGCGTAGCCGGTCATGGAGCCGTCCGCGCCGATGACACGGTGACAGGGGACGATGATGCTGATCGGATTCTTGCCGTTCGCCGCGCCCACTGCTCGCGCAGCGCCGGGTCGGCCCGCCATTTCGGCGAGTTCTCCGTAGCCGGCGGTGCTGCCATAGGGGATCTGAGTCAGTGCCTGCCACACCTGCCGCTGGAATTCGGTGCCCTTTGCCGCCAACGGCAGATCGAACCGGGTGCGCTCACCGGCGAAGTACTCCCCCAGCTGGGCCTTCGTGCGCTCGAAGATTTCGAGGTCGTCGGCCGGTGTCGGATCGACGCCGAACGTCTTGTGCAGGCGCGCATCGATCGCCTCGGAGACGTCGAGGTAGAGACCGGTGAGGTGGGTTCCGTCCGAGTTGAGGAGACCGGTCCGATCTCCGTGTCGATGATGGTCGAATACACCGGCGCCGAGGCGACCGGCAGTCCGATGGTTCCGCTCGGTTCCGTTGTCGGATCAGTGTGAGACGAGGTGTTCGTCGAGGTGGTCATATCAGGGTGTCCTTTCGACACGGCGGGCGTGATGGGCCCACAGCAGATGGGTGAGGTACGAACGCCACGGGCTGGAGTTCTTCGAGAGCTCTTTCCAGTCCCCGATGAAAGCTGAGGTCTCATTGAGTTCGGCGATCGCCTTCTTGACGCCGAGGTCGGAGTCCACGAAGACATCGGGGTCGCCAAGTGCGCGCATCCGGATATAGCCGTTGCTCCAGGGGCCGATCCCCGGCAGTGCCAACAGATTCCGGCTTGCTTCATCCCGGTCGGCCCCAGCCCCCAAGTCCACGCTTCCATCTGCCAAAGCCGACGACAGAGCTGCAATTGTGCGGATCCTGCTCTCTGGCAGAGCCCAGTCCGATGCGGGGACAGCAGCGATCGCCTCGGCGGTGGGGAACAGTCTGTCCACGCCGTTGACTACAAGTTCCGGCGGCAGCGGTTCTCCGGCTCCTGCTACGAGTCGCCCCAAGTGAGTACTCGCCGCGGCCAACGAAATCTGCTGCCCGAGTACGGTGCGCAGGGCCAGTTCGACAGGGTCGCTGTGCCCTGGCGAACGGATTCCGGGCCAGTCGTCGACGAGGCGGGCCAAGCCTGCGGATCGCAGAGTCTCTGCCACCGCCGCGGGGTCGGCATCGAGGTCGAAGGTTCGGCGAGTCCGGGCTACGGCGCTGCCGAGGTCTCTGGTATCGGCCAGGCGGAGGCGACAATCGACGAAATCTCCGGCTCCTTGTCGCACGGTGATCACTGCCGGGCCATGGGCCAGTCGCAGCGAACGGGTGTACGCCCCGTCCGCGACCGTTTCGATCCCGGGCACGGCTCGGACAGCGAAGTACTCGAGCAGATGTGAGAAGTCGGACGGCGGACGATAGGCCAGTCTCAGGTTGAGCTCATCGGCCACAGGTTGGTCGGTTCCGGGGCTGCGCAGCTGACGGGGACTGATCGAGTACATTTCGCGGAAAGTGTCGTTGAACTGTCGGATGCTGGAGAATCCGGCGGCGAAGGCGATGTCGCTCATCGGCATCGATGTGACTTCGATAAGTGTTCGGGCAGTCCGAACGCGTTCAGTGCGGGCCAAAGCCAAAGGCCCTGCGCCGAGTTCGGCATGGATGAGGCGTCCGAGCTGACGTGTGCTGTATCCGAGTTCGGCGGCCAGTGTTTCGACTCCCCCTCGGTCGACGGCACCGTCACGGATGAGCCTTACGGCCCGAGCCACAATGTCACCTCGAGTGTCCCACTGTGGAGAATTCGGGCTGGCGTCCGGGCGGCACCGCCGGCAGGCTCGGAATCCGGCATCGGCGGCCGCAGCTGCTGTGACGAAGAAGTCGACGTTCTCCCGCTTCGGTGTCTTCGCCGGGCACGAGGGACGGCAGAAGATCCCGGTGGTGCGCACCGCGGTGAAGAACATGCCATCGAACCGGCGGTCACGCGAGGTGACTGCCTGATAGCACTGGTCGGACGTGAACATAGTCCCATTCTCCGCCGTGAAGCGCAGGAATACTAGCGGTTTTCGGACACGGCAGTCGCGGGAACCAGCCGAGGCAGAATGCGGACAAGGATGAGCAGAACAATCAGTTCCATGAGGGTCTGGGTCACGACTGCGGCGGGGCCGCTCCTCTCTCCGGTGATCGCCCGAACGAGGGGAAGCATGACGAGTGAATTGCGAGTCACCCCGGACAGGATCACGGCTCGGGATTGGTCTGCAGCCATCTTCGTCGCGCGTGTGAGGATCCACCCGGCGACCGCCATCACGACCGCGAAGACTGCGAAGACCAACGCCGCAGTGCCCAAATGCCCAGCAGAACCAGCGATCACCGGAATGACCGAGGCAGTGATGACTAGCAGAGTCAGGGCCATCACCGGGTCCATCAGCTTTGCGGCCGATTCGACGACGCGATCCACCCGGGGCTGTCTGCGGGCTAGGGTGCGAACCAGGACGGCGGCGATGAGTGGAATGACGATGAACAGCAGCAGCGCTTCGCCCAGGGGCCGAATCGGCAGATCGATGCTCGTTCGCCCGCCGGTGATCGCCCACAGCAGGACCGGCAGCAACAGCAGCTGAGCGATCATCAGCATCGGGGTGAGCATCAGCAGCTGGTCGGCGGCACCTCCGGCAGCTCGCGTGAACGCAATGACGTAGTCGATGCACGGGCACAGCAGAACGATGAGCACTGCGGGCACGATCGGATCAGCAATGTCGAAGACCGCGATGAGACCAGCGACGACCGCGGGAACGACGACGAAGTTCATCCCGGCCACAAGTGCGAGGAAACGACGATCACGAAGAGCACGCAGACCCGAGTCGAACGGAAGCTCCAAGAACGTGAGGAAGAGCAGTGCGATGAGGCACGGGGTCAGTGCCGCTTCGGCGAGGCCGGCGAAGCCAGCGATCCCAACACCGAGGATGCCTCCGAGCACCGCTCCGCCGAACCACACCAGCACCTGCAGGGTCGAACTGTGCACTTATCGGCCCCTGAGAGTCAGTGTGTGTCGGGCCAGTAGTAGGAATCCGGCAGGGAGCGCTTGCCGAAGATCGCTTGGCCGACGCGCACACAGTTCGCGCCCTCTTCGATGGCGACCTCGAAGTCACCGGACATGCCCATCGACAGCCGCCGGGCCGAGGAGATCCGGATCGGCCTCGCGGACCTGGTCGCGCAGACCGCGCAGCAGCTCGAAGCAGGGACGGACGCGGTCGATGTCCGAGGAGAAGATAGCCAAGGTCATCAGGCCCTGGACCTTGAGGGAGTCGAACGATCGCAGTTCTCCGAGGAAGCCGAGAAGCTCTTCCGGCGGCATGCCGAATTTGGAGTCTTCGGAGGAGGTGTTGACCTGCACGTACACGTCGAGGCTGCGGCCTTCCGCCTGGAGCCGGCGATCGAGTGCTCGGGCGACCTTGAGCCGGTCGAGAGCTTGGAATTCGCCGGCGAACTTCGCCACGTCCTTGGCTTTGTTGGACTGGAGGTGCCCGATCACGGCCCAATTGATGTCGAGATCGGCCATCTCCTCGGATTTGCGGTGGGCTTCCTGCACTTTGTTCTCGCCCAATTTCGCACAGCCGGCGGCCACGGCCAGGCGGATGCGCTCCTGGGGAACGGTTTTGCTCACGGGCAGCAGTTCGACCTCGGTCCGTTCCCGGCCGGCGCGTTCGGCGGCAGCGGCGATCCGGCGCTCCACCTCGGCGATATTGGCTCGGAACTCCTCAACGGTCGTCGCCGTCGAATACTGTTCATCATGACTGAGTCCGCTGTCGTCTCCCATATTTTCATCGTACTCAGGTTCTCCGCCCCTGCACGTGGTGTTCACGCCACGATGCGGGCCCGACTGGTCGGTCCCCGTCCAGCCATCGACTTCGCCTCCTCCCAGGCGGCGGCCAACCTGGGCCCGACCTGTTCCAGTTCGGTCTCCGTCACCGTATAGGGCAGGCGCACCCAACGATCGAGTCCACCGGCCGGAGCGAAGTTCGGCCCGGCGACGAGGCGGAGTCCGTGGTTCCTGGCAGCGATCGAGAGCACCCCGGACCGCGCCTCCGGCAGTTCGGCCCACAGCGCCATACCACCGGAGGGGACGATGAGCTTCCACTCGGGCACCCATGCCCTCACCTGCGCGGCGAGCATGTCACGGGCGGCTCTGAGCCGAGTGCGGCACTCGGCGACGACCGCCTCGTGGTTGGCCATGAGTTCGACCGTGACGAGCTGTTCGAGAACCGGCGCTCCCAGATCGAGCCCGAGTCGGGAGGACGCGAAGTGGTCCACCCTGTGGCGGGGAATGCGCATCCATCCGATGCGCAGACCTCCCCAATAGATCTTGCTCACGCTGCCCACCGTCACCGAGTCGGAGATCAGGGCGGACATCGGAGTGGGCGTCGGCCCCTCCTCCAGCCCCAGTTCGACGAGGGATTCGTCGAAGACGGGCACGACTCGATGCCGCCCCAGAACCTCCGCGAGATCGCGGCGCTGAGCGTCGGGCAGCAGGGCGCCGGTCGGATTGTGGAAGTCGGGGATGAGATAGGCGCTGCGCGGACGCATCTGCCCCATGAGCTGGTCCATGGCGTCGATGTCCCAATGGTGCCCCTGGGGACAGAACTCGAGCGGATAGGTCACGAGACTCGCACCCGCGCCTTCGAGTGTGGCGATCGCATTCGGGTAAGTGGGGCTTTCGACGAGCACTCGCGACGTCG
Source organism: Brevibacterium sp. LAARM3_SD1 (assembly GCF_057364765.1). NCBI lineage: Bacteria > Bacillati > Actinomycetota > Actinomycetes > Micrococcales > Brevibacteriaceae > Brevibacterium > Brevibacterium sp. LAARM3_SD1. The sequence continues at coordinate 4,797 of NZ_JBNFOL010000027.1, forward strand.
ACCGAGTCCCGCCGAGGCGCGCGGCCCCGTCGAGGAGGGCGCGGACGGCGATGGCCGCCCCGCCGAGGGCCCCGGAGGTGATGAGGATCTGGTCGGGATCCGTCGGTGCACCGCGACTGGTGTAGCGCTCGGCGATGAGTTCACGCAGCACCGGAAGTCCGGACGGATAGTAGCCGGTCCCGGGCAGGTAGGCGCCCAGACGCGAGAGTGCGCGTTCATAGGCGTCGAGGATCTCAGGGGCTGCGACGGGCGCTGTGCAGGTGAGGTCGATCTCGGTCTCATCGGCACCGGATGGTGAGAGCAGGTGGTCGATGCGGCCGCCGGGGACACTGGGCAGCTGGACGATGCTGCCGGAACCGCGTCGGGTGACGATGAATTCCTGTTCTCGCAGGTGGGCATAGGCCCGGCCCGTCGTCGTCCGGGACACGCCCACGGCCACGGCAAGCTCCCGTTCGCTCGGCAGTCTGGCACCGACCGGCAGACGTCCGTCCGTGATCGCTGCGGCCACGGCCGCCGCCAGGGATTCGAAGGCCGGTGTCTTCCACGGGCCGTCCCCGATGACACTGGCCAGACGTTTCGCTCCGAGGGCCACTGTGCTCATGATCCGACCTCCATAGGACCACTTTCCTGCAAGTGGCTATTTCACGCAAGACCAATTTCGGTCAGAATGAGAGGACCACTACCTCAGAGCACAGAAAGCCACCGGATGACCACGATGAGAGCACCGAAACGTCAGCTGGCCAATGTCGGCCCCATCGCGCAGCTGCGCGGCGGACGACTCTGGATACGCCTCCCCCAGCTGCTCCTCGGCCTCTACCTCTTCGGTGCCTCGATGGCGATGATGGTCAATGCCGGTTTGGGCATGATGCCGTGGGACGTCCTCCACTCCGGCATCCAGAATCATGTGCCGCTGACCTTCGGGACCATCGTCACCATTCTGGCGTTCCTCGTGCTGCTCATCTGGATCCCCCTGCGCCAGCAGCCGGGTATCGGCACGATCCTCAACGCGCTCCTCGTCGGCCCCGCGCTCGACCTCACCCGCCTGTTCCTGCCCCGGCCGGAGGAACTCGGATGGAACGTCGCGCTCATGGTCACAGGCGTCGTCCTCAATGGGGCCGCCTCGGCGATGTACATCGGAACCCAATTCGGGCCGGGCCCGCGCGATGGACTGATGACAGGCCTCTCCCGCGTGACCGGTCGGTCGATCCGGCTGGTGCGCACCCTCATCGAAGTCAGCGTCGTCGCCATCGGCTGGCTGCTCGGCGGAGTCGTCGGCGTCGGCACGGTCCTCTATGCGCTGGGGATCGGTCCGATCACCCAAGCGCTCCTTCCGGCCTTCATCGTCGAACTCCGCCCCCGATCGGAGCCGACGACCACCACCGAGGATACCCCCGAAGACTGAGCGACCGTCACCCCTGCGCGGCCGTCAGGTCAGAGAAACCCAACGTCGACCGCGACACTCACTCCATCGAATCGAGGATGTCGGTGAGGTCGTCGAACGTGGTCAGCGGATTGACGATCGCGAACCTGGCATTCGGCCGCCCCTGATGCGAGCTCGGCACCACGAAGGCCCGCTGGTCCTCGAGCAGACGATCCGACCATGCGTCATAATCCGAACGCCGCCACCCGTCGCGTTCGAACACGACGACCGAGAGCTCGGGTTCGCGCACGAGCCGCAGATGCTCGCGGTGTTTGATCTCCGTGGCGATCTCACGGGCCAGATCGATCGAATGGCCGATCGCCTCCCGGTAGGTTTCGGCACCATAGCTGGCCAGCGAATACCAAAGCGGCAGACCGCGCGGCCGACGCGTCAGCTGGATGGCGAAGTCCGACGGACTCCAGTCCTGAGCATCGGTGAGCGTGTCGAGGTACTCGGCCTTCTGCGTGTGCGCTCGCCGTCCCGAATTCGGTCGCGATAGATGAGCGCACAGGCGTCGAAGGGGGCGAAGAGCCATTTGTGGGGGTCGACGATGAGCGAATCGGCCATCTCCACTCCGGCGAACTTGTGACGTGCCTGAGGTGAGAGCATCGCGGCCAGACCGTAGGCGCCGTCGATGTGGAGCCAGAAGTCGAACTCGTGCTTGAGTGCGGCGATGCCGGCGATGTCGTCGATGGTGCCGAAGTTCGTCGTCCCCGAGGTGGCCACCACCGCAATCACGGCATCCCCGTGTTCGACCAGAGCCTCACGCACCCCCTCCGGGCGCAGGATCCCGTCGTCCCCGGTGGCCACGGGTGCGATATCGACATCCATGACTTCGGCCGCAGAGGCGACCGAGGAGTGCGCCTCGGCGCTGCATACAATCACCCAACGTCCCGGCCGAGTCTCACCGAGCTTCTCCTTCTGTGCGTTGCGGGCGGCGACGAGGGCAGACAGGTTGCCGATCGTCCCGCCCTGGACGAACACCCCTCCGGCGCCTGCAGGCAGCCCGAACTCTCCGGCCAGCCAGCGCAGGACCTCGTTCTCGGCGTGAACGACTCCGGCACCTTCGAGCCACGAACCACCGTAGAGGGCACTGGCGGACACGACGAGGTCGAAGGCCACCGCCGCCTTCGTCGGGGCGCTGGGGATGAACGACAGATACTTCGGATGGTCGGTGGAGATGCAGGCGGGGGCGAAGATGTGCTCGAAGATCGCCAGCGCTCGAGCCGACCCCAGCCCCTCCTCGGTGACGGTGGGCCCGGCCAGTCGACGCAGCTCGGTCTCTGAAGTCGGATGGTCGAGCGGGGTGTCCTCGGCCAGAGTCCGACGGCGCGAGTACTCGAGCACGAGATTCACGAGGTTTCGGGTCTCATCGGAGACGACGTGCATGCGGGAATGAAGACTGTCGGTCATGGGTGCTCCTCGGGGCGGTCGATGGGGGTGGGGATCGCCCACCGATAACGAGACTAACCGCAGAGAACCGGTTTGTGATGGATCGGACGGTGCGGATCGACACGAATTCCTCGCCCGAACTACAAATCGCAAGTTCTGACTATTATTCATATTGCCTTGCGACAGGTCTCGTTGCTGAGGTAGGTTCGGCCTCATGAATGGTGCGCAGACGTCCGACACCGAGGATCATCCCCATCGCGAGGACGACCAGAGCTCCGAGCACAGCCGGAGCTCCGAGGCCACCGGCCTCCGCGCCCGGGATGCCATCGGGCGATCGGGACTCAAGCAGCGCGAGGTCGCCGCAGCTATCGGCATCGACGAGACGAAACTGTCCAAGGCGCTGTCCGGTCGCCGCCGATTCACCGCCGATGAGCTCCTCGGCGTGGCCACCGCCACCGGCGTGACCGTCCGGTGGCTGCTCGGGGACGAATCACAGGTCTCCGCTCCTCCCCCGAACACGGCGACCGTTCCAGACAGCGACGAGGATGCGAATCCTAAACGCAGCATCGCCGAAGCGGCATGGACGCTGTTCGGCCGGCACGGCTTCGACGCCGTGCGCATCGCCGATATCGCGGCCGCCTCCGGAGTCTCAGCCCCGAGCATCCACTACTACTTCGCGAACAAATCCGACCTCTTCGACGCCGCTCTCGACTATTCGGTTAAACTCGCATTCGACCGCCAGATCGCGTGGCTCGATGAAATTGCGGACCCGGCACAGAGGCTCGAACGCCTGCTGAAGCTGCAGTCCCCGCTGGGGCGAACGGAACGCGGCGAATGGTCGATCTGGCTGCAGGCCTGGGCCCGAATGGCCCTGGAAGGCTCGACACTGACGAACTATCCGCCCAGCTACGAACGCTGGTCGCGCACCGTCCAGTCCACTATCGAGGACGGTCAGCGGACCGGCTGCTTCCAAGCCGGCGATCCGCGCGCCATGACCGATGAGCTGACCTCCCTGCTCGACGGCCTCGGCATCAAGGTGCTCACCGGAGTGATGGACACCGACACCCTCTCGCTGCGGCTGCGGTCCTACCTCGGCCGCGCCATCGTGCTCCCGACCACAACAGAACACACAACCGATACATCCACCGATCGACTGAAGGAGTCATCATGAACCGCAAGGTCATCCTCACCTGTGCTGTCACAGGAGCCGGAGACACCACCGGCAAGAGCGAACACGTTCCCGTCAGCCCCGAGGAGATCGCGAACGATGCCATCGCGGCGGCCCGCGCCGGAGCATCGGTCGTCCACATCCACGTCCGCGACCTCGAGACCAAACAGGGTTCACGGGAGGTCGCCTACTACCGCGAAGTCGTCCGCCGCATCCGCGCCTCCGATGTCGACCCGGTCATCAACCTCACCGCCGGAATGGGCGGCGACCTCGTCATCGACCCACAGGATCCGCTGACCACGATGCCCGGCACGGACCTCGTCAACGCCCTCGACCGTCTCCCCCACGTCGAGGAGCTGCTGCCCGAGATCTGCACGATCGACTGCGGCAGCCTCAACTTCGGCGAAGGATCGAACCTCTACGTCTCGACCCCCGACATGCTCCGCGAAGGCTCGAAACGCATCCAGACCCTTGGCGTGCGTCCCGAGCTGGAGATCTTCGACACCGGAAATCTGTGGTTCGCCAACGTCCTCGTCGAAGAGGGACTCATCGACGCCCCGCCGCTGTACCAGCTGTGCATGGGCATTCCCTATGGTGCCCCTGCCGATCCGGGACTGCTGGCGGCGATGGTGAACATGCTGCCGAAGGGTGCGCAGTTCACGTCCTTCGCCATCGGCGCCAACCAACTGCCGTGGGTGGCCCACTCCGTGCTCGCCGGCGGTCACGCCCGCGTCGGACTCGAGGACAACCTCTATCTGTCCAAGGGAGTGAAAGCCACGAACGCCGATCTCACCGCTCGCGCCGTCGAGATCATCACAAGCCTCGGCTCGTCCGTGGCCACCCCCGATGAGGCCCGCGAGATCCTCGATCTGCGCGTGCAGACACCGACCATCACAGGAGACGATCTGTGAACGATTCCACCCACGCCGCGCCCGCCCCCAGCTCGCCGGTCTTCCCCGACTTCGATGCGATCGGCTCCATCACCTGCGTCGGCGCCGGAACGATCGGCGGCGGTTGGGCCGCATACTTCCTCGCCCAGGGGTACCGGGTGAAGATCTGGGATCCGGCTCCGGATGCCGGCGAGAAGTTCAATCGACTCCTCGACGCGGCTTGGCCGGCCCTGGCCGAACTCGACATGGTCGCAGGCGCCGACCGAACCGCGTGGTCGATCCACACCGACCTCGCCGAGGCGGTCGCGGGCACCGGCTTCGTCCAGGAGTCCGCTCCCGAAGATCTCGCACTCAAGCGTGGTCTCCTCGCCCAGATCGACGAGGTCTGCCCACCGAACATCGTCATCAGTTCGTCGACTTCGGGCTACAGCATGACCGAGATGGCCACCGAGGCGGCCCACCCCGAACGGCTCCTCGTCGGCCATCCGTTCAATCCGCCCTACCTCATCCCTTTGGTCGAGGTCGTCGGCGGACAGTCCACGTCGGCCGCCGCTGTCGACTGGGCCGCAGACTTCTTCACCCACATCGGCAAGTCCGTCATCCGCATGGACCGCGAAGTCCCCGGCTTCATCGCCAACCGACTGCAGGAGGCACAGTGGCGGGAGGCCCTGTACATGGTCGAGCAGGGCGAGGCCACGGTCGAGCAGATCGACCGCTCGATCACCGATGGTCCGGGCCTCCGTTGGCCGTTCCAGGGGCCGATGCTCACGTTCCACCTCGCCGGCGGTGAGGGCGGTATGGCGCATATGCTCGACCATTTCGGTCCGTCGCTGAAGTCCCCGTGGACGCGCCTGAACGCTCCCGAGCTCAGCCAGCAGCTGCGAGATGATGTCGTGGCCGGCTGCGATATCGAAGCCGGTGAACGCTCCATTGCCGACCTCGTGGCTCATCGTGATGCCGGAATCATCGCCCTGCGTCGGCTCACGGCGCAGTTGGACACCACGCCAGACGCCAGCAAAGCCCAGTCGGCGGACGGCACTTCGGGGCACCCGGCATCCCCCGCCGCGGTTTCTGCTCCCCCGTCCTCCGCACCGACGGCGGCGACCGCCTCGGCGTCGAAGCTGAGCACGTACAGCACTGAGGTCGTGCCCAAGTGGATCGATTACAACGGTCACATGTCCGAGGCCTTCTACGTCCTCGTCTTCGGATTCGCGACCGACCAGGTGATGGATCAGCTCGGCCTCGATGCCGCCTACCGAGAATCCCAGAAGGCGTCCCTGTATACGGTCGAATCCCATATCCGCTACCTCGACGAGGCGGCTCTCGGCGACCGACTCACCGTCGTCCCGCGCCTCGTCAGTGCCGCAGAGAAGAAGCTGCACCTGGCCTATGAGATGTATGTCGGGGACCGGCTCGTGTCCACCGAGGAGATCATGGCCCTCCACGTCGATCAGACCACGGATCGCGTCGTGCCCTTCCCGGACACCGTGGCCGAGCGGATCTCTCAGGTCGTCGCGGAGCGTCCGGAGTGGGTAGGTCGCTCGATCGGCTGACTCGTCAGGAATCGAGAAGTCAGCCCGGACTCGGGCCGCTATTCTTAAAGTCATCGCTTCAGTCGAAGCCGACTATCCGGACCCGAATCCGTTCCATGAGGAGTCATCATGACCACCACGAGTGCCGACGTCACGTTCACTGCGACCGCCGAGCTGCTGGCCGACCGTCCGATTCTGCGCCTGCCCCAGGACGCCAGCGATCAGCTGCCCTCCCGCGGGCAGGTGGCCGTCACCGGCACCCTCGACGGCACGGAATTCAGCACTGTCGTCGAACCCGATGGCCTTCGCGGCCATTGGATCAGTCTTGATGAGGACCAATGGAAGAAGCTCGGTGCGAAAGAGGGAACGGCGGTCGAGGTCGGCCTGACGCCGACGAAGGACTGGCCGGAGGTCACGGTTCCCGCGGACCTCCGCACCGCGCTCGATTCTGCCGGCGGTCTCGACGATGTGTGGTCCGGCCTGACTCCGATGGCACGGTGGGAATGGGTGCGCTGGATCAAGGCGACGAAGAACGCGGATACGCGTGCTCGTCGTGTCGACGTCGCGATCTCGAAGCTCGAGTCGGGCAAACGTCGTCCCTGCTGTTTCGACCTGTCCTCCTGCACGGATCCGGAACTGTCGAAGAGCGGAAAGCTGCTCGGGCTGTCCTGACCCGGCACGCGCCTCATCGGCATGCGTAGCAGGCATCTGATCGCGGTGCAGGATTCAGTCGGTGTCTGCGGCAATCGCGGCCGAAGCCCAGATGAGCGGGATCTGCAGCGGCAGTCTCGCCAAAGCAATGGCCCGGCCCCTGGGAACGTCCCAGTGTTTGACCACAGTGTAGATGTTGGCAGGGAAGACGCCGACCATGAGCGCCGCGGATGCCGCGCCGCCAAGGCGACGTGTCCCCGCGTTCGCCATCAGTCCCGCGCAGCCGAGTTCAGCGATGCCGCTGGCATAGGTCCAGAAGCGCGGGTTGCCCAACTGAGGCGGCACGATGGAGTCGAAAAGGGCGGGCCGGGAGAAGTGGGCAACGCCGGCCAGTCCGAGGATGCCGGTCATGACCGTCGTCTTCATCGTCATTCCGAATCCGTTCTTGTGGAGCTTAGGGGAATCGAACCCCTGACCTTTTCATTGCGAACGAAACGCTCTACCAACTGAGCTAAAGCCCCTCTTCCGGTTTCAGCTTACGCCTGCTCCCGGCGTTCGACCAAAATCGCGCGGCCCCAGACGGGGATCGACCGGCACGGCCTGTCACCTGGGGCGGATCCGGTGGAGCCCCTTGATCCCGGCGAGTAGAGTCGAAAGAGAGTCCCCTCTACGAAAGGACCGACAATGGCAGAAGAATTCGGAACAGTCGTCATCGGCGCAGGCCTCGCAGGAGGCACCGTGGTCGAATCACTGCGCGACGCCGGCTACACGGCGCAGATCGCTCTCGTCGGCGCCGATCCTGCGGCTCCGTACTACCGGCCGGACCTGTCGAAGAAGGTGATGATCGAAGGGTCGGATCCTGCCGATTCGGCGCTCCGAGGCGAAGACTGGTATCCCGCTCACAACGTGTCGACGTTCTTCGGCACCTCGGCGACCTCCATCGACACGGATGCCCAGACGGTCGACCTCGAGGACGGACGAGAACTGTCCTATGGTCAGGTGATCCTCGCGACCGGAGCGGTGCCCCGCACACTCGACGTCCCGGGCGTCCAGCTGGGCAATATCCACACTCTCCGCGATGCCGGGGATGCAGTGGCCATCCGCTCGCAGTTCGGCGACGGCAAGAAGGTCGCGGTCATCGGCGGCGGCTGGATCGGCCTGGAAGTCGCGGCAGCGGCGAAGTCCCACGGCAGCGATGTCACGGTCGTCCTCCGTACCGACGCTCCCCCGCTCTCCTCCGTCCTCGGACAGGAGCTTGGAGAATACTTCGAGGACCTGCACCGGAAGAACGGAGTCAACTTCCTCAAGAACGCGGATACGACCGCGTTCACCGGTGACTCCGCGGTCGAGGCCGTCGAGACCTCCGCCGGAAGCGTCCCGGCCGATCTCGTGGTGGTCGGAATCGGCGCCATCCCGCCATCGACCTGGCATCCTCGGCAGGGTTGTCGACCGAGAACGGAGTGATCGTCGACGAACAGATGCGCACGTCGGACGGCAACGTGCTGGCGATCGGCGATATTGCGAATGCGCAGAACACTCTGCGCGGTGAACGTCTGCGCGTCGAGCACTGGGACAACGCGGTGCGCCAGGCCGAGGTCGCAGCCTCGACGATCAGCGGAGGGACCAAGTCCTACGACTGGCAGCCGTACTTCTACACCGACCAGTTCGACCTCGGTATGGAATACGTCGGCCGCGGCGCCACCGAGGACGACGTCGTCATCCGCGGCGACAAGTCCAGCGGCGAGTTCATCGTCTTCTGGCACCGTGACGGAACGGTCACCGCGGCCATGAACGTCAATGTCTGGGACTATGGCGACGAACTCCGCGCGCTCATCGGCAACAACGTCACCGCCGATCGACTCGCCGACGAACAGGTCCCCGTCGGCGAACTCTGAATCGGTCTGCCTCTGAGTCCGACCGCCACTGAGTCGGACCGCTCAGCTTTTTCTTGATGACTCCGCGGGGTCGGTGACAGACAGTCCCCGACCCCGCGGTTTCCTTGCCGTCTCTGGCATCCTGGTAGGCATGGATTCGCTCTTCGCCGATGAGGCTTTCGACCGCCGACCGACAATCGTCGTACCCGGCGCGGTCTGGGTGCCAGGCTTCCTGTCCTCCGAGGCGCAGCAGTGGATCATCGCCCGCTACGCCGAATGGCAGTCCGGTCCGGTACCACCCCATGCCACGACGATCGCGGGCCATCCGATGAGTGTGACGACGATCGGTCTGGGTTGGCATTGGCAGCCCGGGCGCTACGACCGGCGTGCCGTCGACGTCAACGACAAGGTAGTGCTGCCTTTCCCCGATTGGATGACCCGGCTGGGTCGGCAGGTTCTGCAGTCGGCAGTCACGGTCGTCGAGGACTCCGCGGATTTCGCCCCGGGATCCGCTGCCGCGTGGGGTTTCGATCCTGCCTGCTACCACCCGGATGTGGCACTTGTGAACTACTACGACGAGCACGCGAAGATGGGCATGCACCAGGACAAAGACGAGTTCGATTCCGCGCCCGTCGTCTCCCTGTCACTCGGCGATACGTGCCTCTTTCGCTTCGGGAACACCGAGTCTCGCAACCGCCCCTTTGACGATCTGCGCCTGGCGTCGGGCGACGCCTTCGTCTTCGGCGGACCTGCCCGCTTCGCCTATCACGGGGTCCGATCGATCCAAGCGGGAACCGCACCGGATGCGGGACGGCTGGACCACCTCGGCGGGGGCAGGATCAACATCACGATACGCACGACCGGTCGGCACTGAGCGACGCGACCACGTGGCTGAGCGACCCACCACTGCGACAACAACGGACACGAGCAGCTGAACGTATCGAGCGATCGGCGCCCTCAGGGAACGGCGGACTCAGGATTCCTGCGCGTCGGGGTCGACGTCGATGACGCCTTCGGGCGGCGCTGCGAGCCGATTCGGTGCCGTCTTGCGGAACACCGGCTGTCCGGACAGCACGGCTGACCTGGCCAAGGTGTTGCTCGCGACCGAGGACACGATGATCAGACACAGCACGGCGATGACTGCCATGATCAGCGAGGTCCAGGAGAACCCGGACGAGTACAAGTCGAATACGAAGGCCGCGATGACGATGAACGGCATGCCCAGACCGGTGGCCGGAGAGAACACGTTGATCCGCGACAGTGCGTCGCGCACCCGGAACATCGCCAATGCGGAACCGAGCAGGAGCAGGGATCCCGTGATTCCGAAGATCCCGACGAGGGTCGTGGCCAGCGTTTCGTTCATCAGCGGTGCCCCCTCGTGAGGATGCGCGACAGGGCGATCGTGGCAAGGATCCCCACCATGGAGGACAGGAAGATCACGTCGAGGACGATCGACGACGACACGACGATGCCGAGCATCGTGACGATCGCGATGGCGGAGAAGTAGATGAGGTCCGAGACCACTGCGCGTGAGCCCTGATCGCGGGCCGTGAGCACCCGGATGAGGCCGATGATGATAGCGACGGCGAGGATGACCGAGCAGATGCCGGCGATGACGATCATGGATGTCCTCCCTGCAGATCCGTGTGTGGTCCCGGCGCGCGTCCACGGGTCATGGACAGCAGACGCGACTCCATATCGATGAGCCCGTCGAGAGCGGATGCCTCCGACTCTTCGAACAGGGCGTGGACGAAGATCACCGGCGGGGTCGTCGACGTGCCGGCCGCGATCGCTGTGACCAGAGTGCCGGGCGTGATGGTGATCGACGACGCGAACAGGGTGACTTCGAGGTCGGTGGCGCAGCGCATCGGCAGCTCGACGATCATCGGCTCGGCGTAGTCGCTTCGGAAGAGTCGGGCGATGACGGTCGCCGACCCCGTGATGATCGCCCGGACGATGAAGCCGACGTAGGAGATGCCGTGGATGAGACGCATCACGGTGCCATCACCGCCTCAATATAGTCGCTGTGATCGAGCAGACCCTCGGCTCCCCGGAGTGTGAGTTCGAGCAGAGGCTCCGGGAAGCAGAAGAGCGCAACGGAGAGTCCGATCATGATCGTCGCCGGCACCAGCAGACGGGCGGGAATGCGCACGCTGCGCATGATCGGTTCGGCTGGGGCACGCCCGGTCTCTGCCGAGTCCGGGCGGTAGGTCTGCATCGGCGGTCCCCAGAAGGTGTTGCGCCAGGTGCGCTGAAGCGCCAGCAGGCTGATCGCTGCGCCCGCTGTGATCGCAGCGACAAGGACCCATCCGACGCCGCCGCCGGTGTCCGTGGAAGCCCGAATGAGTCCGACCTTGCCCCACAGTCCCGAGGTCGGCGGAAGACCGACCAGGGAAAAGAGTCCGAGGATCATCAGGATGGTCGCCCACCGCTCGCGGGAGGCGAGCCCGGACAGCTTGCGGAAGGATCCCGTGCCGTAAGTCTGTTCGACCGCGCCCATGATGAGCAGCAGACCGGCCATCGTGATCATATGGTGCATCATGTAGAAGGCACCGGCGCCGAGGGCCGCCGAGGTCAGCAGAGTGACGCCGACGAGGATGTGGCCGACGCCGGCAGTCATCTGGAATCCGAGCACATTGCGCACCCGCACCTGCCCGAAGCCGGAGACCGCACCGATGAGGATGCTCGCCACCGCGACGATGAGCAGGACCGTCGCCCACGGCGCGGGTTCACCGTAGACCGTGGTGTAGATGCGGTAGATCGCGTAGAGCCCGACCTTCGAATGCAGCCCGGAGAACAGCGACATCATGCCCGCCGAGGTGTTCGGATAGCTGCGGACGAGCCAGCCGTGGAAGGGCGCGCCGCCGGCCTTGATGAACAGCGACAGCAGCACCACGCCCAGCGCGATCCCTGCCTGGCCGGTCGGCTGTCCCTGACCTGCCAGAACCGCGAGGTTGACCGTGCCGGTGGCACCATAGACGAATCCGACGCCGATGAGCAGCATCGTCGAGGTCAGCAGGTTGACCATCACATAGAGTCGTCCGATCCCGAGCCTGCGCCAGGTGCCGGTGACGGCGATGAGCGCGTAGGCGGGCAGCATCATCACTTCGACGAAGACGAAGAGGTTGAACAGATCACCGGTCAGCAGCGCACCATAGACTCCGGTGAGCATCATCATGATGAGCGCCGGAACGAACCGGTACTGATCCTCTCCGGTGGAGATGAGGAACAGGCTGCTGACGAACGCGACGAGTGAGGTGAGCACGAGCATGAGCGCAGTGAACGTGTCCGAGACGAACACGATCGCCAGACCGGGCACATAGTCGCCGACGGAGTGGGCGATCACCGGGGTCGAACCGTGCAGCCCGAGGAGCCCGATTCCGCTGCCGCCGACGAACACGGGAACAGCGAGCAGGAGCAGTCGGTCGAAGGTGCGTGAGGTGATGAGCACGCTCAGGGCGGAGGCCAGGAGCGGGACGGCGACGAGCAGGAGGAGCAGGGCTGAGTTCATGAGTCGCGCTCCTCCCCCGTCTCGGGGCTGCGTTTCTGGTCGTCGTCATGGCCGAGCACGGCCAGAGCGAGCATGAAGATCGTCACCGCCAAAGTGATGACGATGGCGGTGAGGACGAATGCCTGAGGCAGCGGGTCGGCCGCTTCGGCAAGGGAACCGCGCCCGGCCAGAGGTTCGCCTCTCCAGGCGCCGACACCGGCCGAGAGCAGGATGAAGTTCGCTGCGTGGGAGATGAGGGTGAGTCCGAAGACTCCCCGAACCATGGAGCGCTGCATCATGAGGTAGACGCCTCCGGCAGTGAGGACGCCGATCGTCAGTGCCAGGATCATGCTTCCTCCCCATCTCCGCCGGCCGGTGAGTCCCCGCGGAGGATATGCGTCGAGTTCGCCCGCACCTTCGCTTCCTCGGAATCCTCAGCGCCGCGGCGGCGGCTGCGTTCGGGGCGTTCCCCGCGGATTGCCTCCATCGGACCGCTCAGCTCACCGTAGAGCAGCTCATCGGCACGTTCGCGGGTGCGTTCGACGTCGCGTCGGATGATGCCGTTGGTGAGCACATCGTCACCGGCCGGAGTCGCCGCGGAGTCCGAGACGCCGAGGAGGTTGAACGAGAGCAGCATGAGTCCGAGCACCGACAGGTAGACGCCGACATCGAAGAGCATCGACGTCGTCCAATGCTGACCGGCGAACTCGCCGTGCATCGGGTGGAGGAACGAACCGGCGAACAGGAGACCGATGATTCCGGTGACCACTGCCGTGGCCACGCCGGAGCCGATGAGGTACAGGGGTGCCCGCGGCGGACCGATCGCACGATCCTTCGGCGTCGACAGGTAGGCCAAGCCGATGACGGCTGAACCGACGAGCGCGGCGATGAATCCGCCGCCCGGGGAATTGTGACCACGCCAGAAGATCAGCAGTGAGCTCACCGCCAGCAGCGGACCGAGGACCTTCAGCGTCAGCTGCAGCGGGATGACGTTCGGCCACGCCTCGTGGACGCCGCGGTACGCAGTGGTGCCCTTGGGGCGGATGGACACCCACGGAGGCCGCGGCGGTTCCGGGATATTCTCGGCCGGCGGGTCGATGAACTTGTCCTTGACCGTCGACATCACCGCGACGATCGCGATTCCGGCCATGCCGAGGACGGTCAGCTCACCAAGGGTATCGAGGGCACGGAATTCGACGAGGATCGTGTTGACGATGTTGTCTCCGCCGCTGATCTCCGGAGCCTTGTCGAGATAGTACAGACCGAGGTCGGAACGTTCCCGCCGGCCGTTGAGCACCAGGGTGAGTCCGGCCGCGCTGGCACCGACGATGACCGCAAAGAGAAGGCGCGGAGTCTGTTTGCGCTTCGGGTACTTCCAGAACGAACGGGGAAGTTTCTGGAGCACGAGCATGATGACGATGATCGTCATCGCTTCGACGAGCAGCTGCGTCAGGGTGACGTCGGGGGCGCCGAGAGCCAGGATCTGCACGGTGGCGAGGATACCGATGGCAGACAGCGCCACAACGGTCGTCAGACGCGAATGCGAGGTGCACAGGACGAGGACTGCCACGGTGATGAGGACGAGCAGGATGACGTCCACCGGACGGCTGAGATTCTGCTGCAGCGGCGGCAAGTCGGCGAAGACGACGGGAATCGAGCCGATGGCGAGCACGCTCAGCCCGCCCAACGACATCGCCAGATAGGGTCCGGAGTTCATCGGGCGGACGAAGGCGGCAAGACCGTGTCCCAGACGTTCGAGGCCCGTCGTCAGCGAGTCGATGACATCGGATCCGTCGAACGGCAGCGTGGCCTTGTGGAAGAAGACGAAGACGCGTGAGCGACGCAGGATGAGGACGACGCCGATGGCGATGATGAGTCCAGAGGCGAGCAGTTCGATGTTGAATCCGTGCCACAGCGCCAGATGGACGTGTTCGGTGGCGTTCGGCACCGCCGCGCGCACCACGTGGTCGAGCGGAGTGTCGAGGAGGAAGAGGACGAAGCTCAGCGGAAACGAGGCCAGGATCGGCAGGGCCGCCGCGATGAGCATGACGGGAGAACCGCGGTGGATGTCACCCGTCTCGGGTTCGCGCCCGTCGATGAAGCTGCCCCAGACGGTCTTCGCACAGTAGGCGAAGGTGAGCACGGAGGCACCGACCGCGACGAGCAGAGCCACCCACCCGGCCCAGGGACCGCCCGGCGTCTCTCCCAGGGCCGTGAACAGGGCTTCCTTCGACACGAAGCCCAACAGCGGCGGAATCCCAGCCATGGATGCACAGCCGATGATCATCACCGTGAACGCCGCCGGAGCGGACCGCATGAGCTTCGGAATCCGTGCCAGGTCGCGGGTGCCGGCGAGGTGGTCGACGACTCCGACCATCATGAACAGACCTGACTTGAACAGTGCGTGCGCGATGACGTGGAGAGTGGCGGCAGCGATGGCCGCCTCGGTGCCGACGCCGATGACGGCGGTGATGAGGCCAGCTGGGACACCGTCGAATAGGCCATGAGCTTCTTCACGTCATGTTGGTTGAGTGCGAACCAGCCGCCCAGACACGCAGTGAGCAGTCCCGCCGTCACAAGCAGAACGTTCCATGCCGGTGTGGCGTGGAAGGTCGGAGAGAACCGGAGCATGAGGAAGATGCCGGCTTTGACGACGGCCGCGGCATGCAGATAGGCCGACACGGGGGTGGCTGCGGCCATCGCGTCGGGCAGCCACGGGTGGAAGGGGAACTGAGCCGACTTCGTCATGGCTGCGATGCCGACGAGCAGAGCCACCAGCGTCGTGACCTCGGGCTGGCCCGCCCACACCGGCGAGCTGATCGCGTCGGCGAGGTTCGTCGTCCCGGTCACGGCGATGATCACTCCGGTGGCCACCAACAGGCTGAGGCCGCCGATGAACGTGAAGAACATCGTCCGCAGGGCCGGCGCCTGCCCGGGTGATCCGGAACGGGCGATGAGGAAGAACGATGCCAGAGACGTCAGCTCCCAGCACACGAACAGGACGAGCACATCGTTGGTGAGCACGAGCGCGACCATGGAGAAGGTGAAGATCACCATCAGCCAGTAGAAGCTCGTGTTCCGTCCGGGGCTGAGGTAGCGGGTCGAATAGATGAACACGACCGCCCCGATGATCAGGGCGATATATGTGAAGACCACACCGATGCCGTCGGCCCGCAGCGCCAGGTCGACGCCGAAACTGGGAATCCACGGATACGACGTCTCCGGGTTGTTCCCGGCCATCACCTCGGCGGCAGTGGGGGTGAACAGCGCAGCCACGCCCAGGTAGGCGGCGGCGAGCGGCCAGCCGCTCTCCCGGCCGGCAAAACGAGTGAGGACCGGGGTGAGCACGACCAGTCCCGCCAGAGCGATCAGCGTTAGGATCATGAACGGGCCTCAACGGCCGCGGGCACAGGTGATGATTCCTTCACTCACTGATCCTTCGTCGCAGAATACGCATTCGGACAGACACAGACTTTCGAAGAATCAGACTATCGACTCGGAGTTCCATGAGCAAAAACACACAGAGCCGTCAACCCTCTTCGAGGCTGTCGGTCTTCTTCGACGCGCGCTTCACCCGCACCGATCACCACGACGGGATCTCCCGGTACGGTTCGTGTCTGCTCTCGGCCCTGCTCAGGGCGTCGAGGGCACGGAGATCGACGTCACCGTCATCATCAGCGACCCGGCCCAGCTGGCGCTGCTGCCCGATTGCGCATGGGTCGAGTTGTCAGACCCCACCTCCCCCGCTGAGGTGGCCATCGCCGGGAAGCTCAATGCCCTGGGAGCCGATGTCGTGTTCTCCACGATGCAGACGATGGGCTCCTTCGGTCGCCGGTACGGGCTCATTCTGACCATCCACGACCTCATCTACTACTCCCATCCGAAGCCGCCCGGCGACCTGCCGCTGCCGGTCCGACTGCTGTGGCGGGCGTATCACCTGAGCTTCGCCCCGCAGCGGCTGCTGCTCAACCGCGCCGATGCCGTTGCGGCTGTGTCCGAGACGACGAAGGACCTCATCGCCGCCCACCGTCTGACGGAACGTCCGGTGCAGGTGGTGTCCAACGCCGCCGGGGTGGCCGCCACCGCCACGCGGGCGGCGAACCGGCACGATGCGAAGTCCCTCATCTACATGGGTGCGTTCCTGCCGTACAAGAACGTCGAGTCCCTGATCCGATCTCTCGAGCATCTGCCGGGGTGGACCCTGCACATCGCCAGCCGCATCGATGGTCGGCGGGAAGCGCAGCTGCGTGCCCTCATCCCGGGCCGGGCCAAGGTCGTCTTCCACCGTGGAATCAGCGATGAGGAGTACGCCCGACTGCTGGACCAGTCGACGGCCCTGGTCACCGCCTCGCGCGAGGAGGGCTTCGGTCTGCCCGTCATCGAAGCGATGGCGCAGGGAGTGCCTGTGGCTGTTTCGGATATTCCGATCTTCCGGGAGATCGCCGCCGACGCGGCCGAGTACTTCGACCCGGAGGATCCGGAGTCGATCGCCGAGGCGGTCACCCGACTCACGGATGCCGAGAGGTGGGCGGAGCTGTCCGCAGCCGGTCAGCGTCAGTCCCAGGTCTTCGATTGGGCGAAGTCGGCCGACTCGCTCGTCGAACTCATCAGAGACGTTGCTGGGAAGCGGACGACAGGGTAGCTGAGTCCGCATTGGTGCGGACGATCACCTCAACGGGAGATTGCGCCCCAGCTGCGCAGGATCCAGTTGTCGCCGGTGAATTCGAACTCTCCGTGACCGCAGTTCCCGAGAACGCCGAGTCGACCGGTTCCGGTCATCTCCATGAGGATCTCGGCCGCAGCGCGCAGCACCGCACCATGGGCGACGATCGCGATCGTCGACGCTTCCGCGGACTGCACGATATCGGTGATGGCGCCTGCGACTCGGCCGCCCGATTCGGTGCGGGACTCACCGCCGGGCGGTGCGATATCGGCACCGGAGGCCCATTCGGCGAGTTCGTTCGGCCAGGTCTCAGCAACCTCGGCGCGAGTGGAGCCCTCCCACTCACCGAAGGCGGTCTCTCGCAGCCTCCGGTCCCGGACAGGCTCGAGGCCGAGGAGCGTGGCCAGCCTGTCTGCGGTCGCAGCGGCGCGCGAGAGGTCGGAGGAGACGATGAGTTCGGGACGAGCTCGGCGAGGCGCCGGGCGGCCTGTTCGGCCTGTGCCCGGCCCGTGTCGTTGAGGGGGACATCGGACTGCCCCTGGAATCGGCCGGCGACGTTGAAGTCCGTCTGCCCGTGCCGCCAGAACAGAACGGTCTTCGTCATTCGTTCGAGCCGGGTTCCGGCAACTGCAGATCGATGACCGGGACGTCCTTCCACAGCCGCTCGAGAGCATAGTATTCGCGCTGTTCGGCAGAGAAGACGTGAACGACGATCTCTCCGAAGTCGAGCAGCACCCAGTCCCCTCCCCGGCCTTCTCGGCGCAGAGGGGTGCGGTCGTGGACGAGCTGGACCTCTTGTTCGATCGCGTCGATGACCGCACCGATCTGACGTTCGTTGTCGGCGGAGACGATGAGGAACGCGTCGGTGATGTAGAGCGTGGAGCTCACATCGAGGCCGATGATGTCGGTTCCGAGCTTCTCATCCGCGGCTTTGGCCGCGGTTCGAAGCAGCTGGGTGGATTCGGCGGTCTCGCTCACAAGATCCTTTCGCATGGATGCGGTTGTGGAGGTGGTGTGTCGCAGGTGCTGCTCAGAGGAACATGACGAGGGCGATGACGATGAGGGCCAGGGCGAAGAATGCGGCGACGCCGAGGACGATATAGGGCATCTTCGAGGGCTCTTCGCCCATGAGGATCTGTCCGTCCTGCCCGGTCACCGAGCTGGCGCGGATGCGTGAACCGGGAGGGTTCACGGTCTCTTCGTCTTCGTAGTCGGCGTTCGGCAGCGACCAGGCTTCGGGCACCGCGTCCATCGGACGGGTCTCCGGGTTTGCGGCCAAGGCGCGTGCCGCGTCATCCGAGCCTGCTTCACCGGTCGATTCGTCGGCGCCTGCGGCGGCAGAGCCGGAGTGAGCCTCGTCCGCAGGACCGGAATCCGGTGTCTGCTGACCACGGGAGCTCCTCTTTCGGGCCTCGTCGACCTCGGGGCTCTGCGCCGAGGCTGCGGTGACGACTCGGACTCCGGACGTCGAGGGCGGCTGCACTATCGGCATCCGACGCGACCGCGAAGTGGATTCCGGTTCGGCCGCGGACTGGTCCGATGAGTCGGCGGATTCGGGACCACCAACGGGCTCGCCCTTCTCAACCTGGTCGGCCGGGTCGTTCTTCTCAGCCTGATCAGCGGGCTTGTCCGCCTGGCCCGAATCAGCGGTTTCGTCCTTCTCGGCTCGGTCGGCGGGCTTGGCCGCGTCGGTTCCGAGTGCCGGTGCGTCTCCGTCGAGGGCCGAGTACGGCATCGACAGCGCATCATAGGGTTCGCTGTCCACGGTCGTCGGACGCGGTGCCGAGCTCGACGTGACGGGGGCTTCGAAGTCACGAGCGGCAACTTCTTCCGAGGCTCCACCGAAGCCGGCGGTGTCATACGATTCGTGCTCGGTCTCGTCGGTCTTCGCATCCGTAGTCGAAGCGGTGGACGACTCATTCGGAGTGGGCGCCGGGGATTTCGCGTCGACGGCGTCTGATTCGGACTTCAAGGATTCCGAGTTGGACTCCGCAGCTCCTGATTCCGAGACTTCCGGAATCGGTCCGGTCAGTCGACCTTCGGCAGCGGCCCGGCGTTCGGCCAGTTCCTTCTCATCCGCGACGACCGGCAGTGCGCCGGTGGACAGATCGCCGTAAAGCGAGAGTCCGTGTTCACGGAGGTACCGCTTCTTCTCGGAGCGAGTCTGGAAGTGCGGCAACGGGGTCCGCGTCGGGTCGAGGCGGTCCTCGGCGTGCACAGGCGGCCGTGACTCCTGCGGGTGGTCCGATGCCAGGGCACCGCGTTCGTGGCTGGTCCGCTGCGAGGGTTCGGGGTCGATGCGCGAGGCGGTGTCATCGCTGCTCTCGGCGGCGGGTTTCGCATCGGGCTTCTTCGGGGGCAGCGGACTGAGGAGACCGGCGCGAGAGTTCGGAGCCTCCTTCGGCTGCTCAGGAACCTCTCGTGCTTCGAACGCCTGTTCCGCCGCCAGCCTCTCGGCTTCTCGCCGTGCTCGACGTGACGTGAACTGCTCCTCAGCCATTCTCACTCCTGTACAACTCGTATTTCGCGATGTACTGCACTACGCCGTCCGGTACGAGGTACCAGACGGGTGCACCATCCATCACCCGTTGTCTGCAATCCGTGGACGATATCGCCAGCGCAGGGATCTGCACGAGACTCAGCCGATCGACCGGCAGCCCCTCACCGTGGAGTTCGTGACCGGGCCGACTGACCCCGACGAAATGGGCCAGGGAAAACAGCTCATCCACATTCTTCCACGTCAAGATCTGAGCCAAAGCATCCGCGCCGGTGATGAAGAACAACTCGGTGTCGGGACCGTAGCTGCGGGCGAGGTCACGCAGCGTATCGATCGTGTAGGTCGGTCCCGGTCGGTCGACATCGGCTCGGGAGACGGTGAATCGCGGGTTCGATGCCGTTGCGATGACCGTCATCAGATACCGATGCTCGGCACTGCTGACCTCTTCGACGTCCTTCTGATACGGCCGTCCCGTGGGGACGAATACCACCTCGTCGAGGTCGAAGGTTGCCTGAACCTCACTTGCCGCGACGAGGTGGCCGTTGTGGACGGGGTCGAAGGTACCGCCCATGACACCGACTCTGCGTCTGTGCTCTGCCATATCAGTGGCGGTGCGAGATGCCCTTCCACGACCGGGACACAACGCCCATCGTGATGAAGATCGCCAGGGTGATGAGTCCGTACCAGATCGGATCCATCGGCAGCTCGACGTGGGCTGCGTGCTCCCCACCTTCGGCTGCGGCCATAATGGCTGCGTTCACGTCATTTCTCCTTACTCAGTGATCCGGTGCGCGCAGAGCGCATCGGCGTCATTACCTTCTCAGTTTCTCATGAACGACCGGGGAATCCGGCATCGACATGACTTCTTCCTGTTCCGATGTCTCCCCAGGTCGGCCAGTACGTGCCCTGAACGCGGAGCGTCGGAGTCGGTTGGGACTCAGGAATCGGGCTCAGGAACGGACCTGCCCGTTGCCCATCATCACCCACTTCGTGGTCGTCAGCTGCTCGAGCCCCATCGGACCGCGAGCGTGCAGCTTCTGCGTGGAGATGCCCACCTCTGCGCCGAAGCCCAGTTCTCCCCCGTCGGTGAATCGTGTGGAGACGTTGACTCCCACAGCTGCAGCATCGATGGCGGTGACGAAGGTGTCCGCGTTGTCGAGGTCCTTCGTCACGATCACCTCGGTGTGGCCGGAACTGTAGGCGCGAATATGGTCGATGGCCTCTTCGATCCCGGAGACGAGCTTGATGGCGATCTCCAGTCCCAGGTACTCCTTGGCCCAGTCGCGCCTGGACACTCGTCGGACCTTCATCCCCGCCGGCGCCAGTGCTGAGACGTCGGAGTCGGCATGGACGATGACTCCGGCACCGTCGAGGCGTTCGAGGATCTTCGGCAGCACACGCTTCGCCGCCTTCTCATGGACGAGCAGCGTCTCCAGCGAGTTGCACACGCTCGGGCGGTGCGTCTTCGAGTTGAGGACGAGGTCGACGGCGGTCTTCACCGTGGCGGTGGAGTCGATGAACATGTGCACATTGCCCACACCGGTTTCGATGACGGGCACGATCGATTCCTGCACGACCATGTTGATGAGGTCGGCGCCGCCTCGGGGAATGAGCAGATCGACGTAGTCGCGGGCGTGCATGAGCACGTGCGCGCCTTCGCGTCCGTATTGGTCGATGCCGCTGATCGAGTCAACCGGCAGGCCCGCCGATTCGACGGCCCTGCGGAGGATGGAGATGATCTCCGTGTTCGAGTTCTGTGCGGCCGAACCGCCGCGCAGGACCGAGGAGTTGCCGGATTTGAGTGCGAGGACGGCGATATCGACGGTGACGTTCGGACGAGCTTCGTAGATCGCGCCGATCACGCCCATCGGCACACGGTTCTGAGTGAGTCGGATGCCGTTGGGCAGGGTGCGTCCGACGACGACGTTGCCGACCGGGTCGGCGAGGTCGATGACGTCCTCGACGGAATCGGCGATCGCTGCGATGCGATCGGCGTCGAGGCGCAGACGGTCGAGCAGAGACTCGCTCATCCCGTTCTCGGTGCCGGCGGCGATGTCGGCGTCATTGGCTTTGACGATGCGGTCGGTGTTGCTGCGCAGGGCCTCGGCGATGGCCCCGAGTGCCGCATTCTTCTCGGCGGTCGAGGCCGTCGCCAACAGACTGGAGGCGGACTTCGCGTTGCGCACGATGCGAGTGACTCCGCGGACGGTCTTCGGGTGGATCTCGGCTGCTGCTGTCATGGGCTATCTCCCCCCGCTCACCTGTGTGAGAACGAGATCGTTTCGATGGATGACCTCTTTACGGTAGTCACTTCCCAGACGGGTGCCAAGTTCCTCCGTCGTGGAGCGGAACATCAGCGGCAGCTCGTCCGAGGAGAAGTTCGTCATTCCGCGCGCGATGACCGCGTCGTCGAGATTGCGGATCTCGACCGGGTCACCTGCTTCGAAGTTCCCACTGCACGCGGTGACGCCGGCAGCGAGGAGTGAGGTTCCACGGGAGAGCACAGCGGTTTCGGCGCCTCTGTCGATCGTCACCGTTCCGAACGTCCGGGCAAGGTGCCGCAGCCACAGCAGGCGGGTGCCCCGCCGTTTGTGTGTGACCGCGAAATACGTGCCCACGGCCTCTCCCGACAGCGCCGAGGCGGCCTGCGGTGCCGAGGTCAGCACGGCCGGGATGCCCGAATCGGCGACCATGATGGCGGCGTCGACCTTCGTGGCCATTCCGCCGGTGCCGGTCCCTGCCGTTCCGACACCGCCGATGGCGAGGTCGTCGAGATCGCTGGGACCGTGGACCCGGTCGATCAGCCGGGAGCGGGGCAGGTCCGGAGGCCCGGAGTAGAGAGCGTCGACATCCGACAGCAGCACCAGCGCATCGGCGTGGGCGAGGTGGGCGACCAGCGCGGCCAGGCGGTCGTTGTCTCCGAAGCGGATCTCCTCAGTGGCCACAGCGTCGTTCTCGTTGACGATGGGCAGTGTGCCCAGGGCCAGGAGCTTGTCGATGGCACGCTGCGCGTTCTTGTACTGGGTGCGCCGGATCAGATCATCGGCGCTGAGCAGAACCTGACCGGGAACGAGATCGTAGCGTCCCAGAGCGCGCGTGTATGCGGCCATGAGCAGTCCCTGACCGACCCCGGCGGCTGCCTGCTGGCTGGCCAGATCACGGGGACGCTTCTTCAGCCCCATCGGCTCCAGCCCCGCCGCGATCGCACCGGAGGAGACGAGGATGACTTCGTGACCGGCCGACCGGTGGGCACCGACCACATCTGTCAGGGCGATGAGTTTGGCCTCGTCGAGTCCGCCGTCGATCGTCGTCAGAGAGGACGAACCGACCTTGACGACGACACGGCGGGCGTGGGCGATGTCGTCACGCACAGACGCTGCGGAGGAGCCCGCCTGAACCGCGGCGCTCACTCCTCTTCGGCTCCCTCAGCAGACCGCGTCGCGGGCGCACCCTGGCTGCTCTCGCGGTGAGAGCGTTCGGCCAAGCGCTCCTGTTCGAACTCGGCCCGCGTCGCGGCCTTCGCGTCCATCTTCTCGTGATAGGCCGCCTTGCGCTCCTTGCGTGTGGCTCGCGCATCCTCGTCGAGTCGGGCGTCCGATCCGCGGGAGCCCAGCAGCTCGGCACCGCCGACGGTCGTGGGGTCCCAGTCGAAGACGACACCGTCGTCTCCGCCGACGACGATCGTGTCACCGGGTTTGGCACCGGCTTTGAACAGGGCCTCTTCGACACCAAGGTGCTCGAGCCGGTCGGCGAGGTAGCCGACGGCCTCGTCGTTGCCGAAGTCCGTCTGCTGCACCCATCGCCGAGGCTTGTCGCCGAGGACACGGAACAGCGGACCGTCGGCGCTGCGTTCGGAACGGACTTCGAATCCGCGATCGTCGACGGCTTTCGGACGGATGACGACGCGCTGCGGTGTCGCTTCCAGCTCGGCGCGGCGCTCCCGCTCGGCGAGCACGAGTTCGGCCATGGCGAACGAGAGTTCCCGCAGGCCGGCATGGCTGACGGCTGAGATCTCGAAGACCCGGTAGCCGGCAGCCTCGAGGTCGGGTCGGACGATATCGGCGAGGTCACGTCCGTCGGGGATGTCGACCTTGTTCAGTGCCACGAGCTTCGGGCGATCGGAGAGCGGGAGGAGTCCGCTGCCGTCGTCGAGGTCGACGGCATAGGCGGCGAGTTCGGATTCAATGATCGTGAGGTCGGAGACGGGATCGCGTCCGGGCTCCCACGTGGCCATGTCGATGACATGGACGAGTCCCGCGCAACGTTCGACGTGGCGGAGGAACTCGAGGCCGAGTCCCTTGCCCTCCGATGCGCCGGGAATGAGTCCCGGAACATCAGCGACCGTGTAGCGCGTGTCCCCGGCCTGGACGACCCCGAGGTTGGGCACGAGCGTCGTGAACGGGTAGTCGGCGATCTTCGGCTTCGCGGCAGAAAGCGCGGCAATGAGGCTTGATTTGCCCGCCGATGGGTAACCCACGAGGGCGATATCGGCGATCGTCTTGAGTTCGAGGACGAGGCTGAGGCTCTGCCCTGGCTCCCCGAGGAGCGCGAAGCCGGGGGCCTTGCGCTTCGTCGATGCCAGCGCGGCATTGCCGAGTCCGCCGCGGCCTCCGGCAGCGGCGGTGAACTCGGTACCGTCCTCGATGAGGTCGGCGATGACATCGCCGTTGGTGTTCTTCACGACCGTGCCTTCGGGCACGTCGACGATGAGGTCTCGTCCATCGGCGCCGTGCCGCAGATCGCCCTTGCCGATTCCCCCGTCGTCGGCACGCACATGCGGACGGTGATGGAGAGGAAGCAGCGTCGTGGTCTGACGGTCGACGCGGAAGATGATGTTCCCGCCGTTGCCGCCGTCGGCGCCGTCGGGACCGCCGAGCGGTTTGAACTTCTCACGCCTGATCGAGGCACACCCGTTCCCACCTGCGCCTGCGGCGAGGTGAACGGTGACACGGTCTACGAACTCGGTGGCCATAATGTCCTTATATCAGATGAAGGGTGAGTCGTTCGACTCACCCTTCATTCTCCCTCGTTCAGGGAGAGATCATATTGACGACGGAACGGATCCGGAAAGGATCAGGCTCCGACGATGTTGACGATCTTGCGACCGTTGCGGGTGCCGAATTCCACGGCTCCGGCTGTCAGAGCGAAGAGGGTATCGTCTCCTCCACGGCCGACATTGGCTCCGGGGTGGAACTTGGTTCCGCGCTGGCGGACGATGATCTCGCCGGCCTTGACGGCCTGGCCGCCGAAGCGCTTCACGCCGAGGTACTGTGGGTTCGAGTCGCGACCGTTGCGGGTCGAGCTGACTCCCTTTTTGCTTGCCATGTGAGAAGTCTCCTCTTACTTGATGTTCGTGATCTTCAGACGGGTGAGGTCCTGGCGGTGGCCCTGACGCTTCTTGTACCCGGTCTTGTTCTTGTACTTCTGGATCACAATCTTGGGACCGCGGAGTTCACCGGCGACCTCAGCGCTGACCGAGACCTTCGCCAGAGCGTCGGGATCGGTCGTGACCGTCTCACCGTCGACAAGAAGTACGGCATCGAGTTCGACGCTGTCTCCAGCCTTCGCCTTCATGCGGTTGACTGTGATGATATCGCCGACGCTCACCTTTTCCTGGTGGCCCCCGGCACGGACGATGGCATAGACCATGCTCGAACCCTCTTTCTGCTAAAACACAAACGAACGGCGGTTGTCCCTTGGCTGCCGCGGGACGAACCCGCAGACATCCCATTGAGAGGAATCACCAGCCGTGGCGCGTCACGCGCACCGACGGTCAAGTCTAATCGAGAGCACACAGCATCGGCAAACCCACGCCCCATCGGCAGGCGGACGATCTGCGTATTGTGAGTCATCTCTCATCCATGCGCAGAAAGGGCGTGATCCTCGCATCTGCGACTCAGCTCTCGCGCGACTCAGCAATGCGTTCGTGCCGACGGATGACCTCGGCGACGATGAACGCCAGGAACTTCTCCGCGAACTCGGGATCCAGGTGGGACTCCTCGGCGAGCTCTCGCAGCCGGGCGACCTGCCTGGCCTCCCGGGACTCGTCGGCCGGAGGCAGACCGTGGTCGGCCTTGAGTTCGCCGACGCGCTCTGTGAGCTTGAAGCGCTCGGCGAGGAGATGGACGAGGGAGGCATCGATATTGTCGATGCTGCCCCGCAGCTCCTGCAGCCGTTCAACTGCGCGTGTTCTGTCGTCTCTGTTCTCATCCACGCGCCCATTCTATCGACGGCCCGGCATGCCTGTGCGCCGCGTCCGAATGGGCGCGGCGCACAGGCATCCTTGATCGAGGCGGTCTCTTCCGGTTGAGGACCCCGCCCGGTCGAGGTGGCTCAGATTCAGGCGGGCTGGTCGACCGGGACCGCGTCGACCGTGTCCGGGTCGTTCAACGTTCCGGCCCTGCGGTCGGCGAGGTACTTCTTCATCTCCTTCTTGACCACCGGCATGAGCATGTAGAGGCCGAGGATGTTGATGAAGGCACACATGAAGAGTGCGGCATCCGCGAACTCGACGACCTTCGAGAAGGTCGCCACACAGCCGACGACGACGAAGAGACAGACCAGTGTGCGGAAGACGGTGACGCTGGCCTTCGCATTGCCGAACAGGTAGCTCCATGCCTGCTCTCCGTAGTACGCCCAGGTGATGAGGGTCGAGAAGGCGAACAGCGCGACAGCGATGGCCAGCAGGATCGGGTACCACGAGGCCACGGTGGAGAAGGCGTCCGAGGTCAGGGCCACTCCCCCGATCTCACCGGCACCGAGGTCCTCTCGGTAGGAGGCCTGATTGGCGACGATGATGGTCAGCGCCGTCATGGTGCAGACGACGACCGTATCGATGAAGGGCTCGAGGAGTGCAACGAATCCCTCGGAGATCGGACGGCGGGTCTTGACCGCGGAATGGGCGATCGGTGCCGAGCCGATGCCGGCCTCGTTGGAGAACGCCGACCGCTGGAAGCCGATGATCATGACTCCGACGATGCCGCCGGCCACACCCTGCGGGTTGAACGCCCCGGCGAAGATCTCACCGATGGCGCTCGGGATGTTGGTGAAGTTGAGCCCGAGCACGAGGAGGCATGAGATGACGTAGAAGATCGCCATCCCGGGGACGAGCTTGTCAGTGACCTTCGCGATCGAACGGATGCCGCCGAGGATGACCAGGGCGACGAGCGCCGCGAAGATGATTCCGAAGATCAGCGAGGCGAAGGGCCCGGCGAGGAACCCCTCGTCGCCGCCCGTGGCCGTGCGGACCTGGGCAAAGGTCTGATTGGCCTGGAACATGCCGCCGCCGACGACGCCGAAGATGAGGATGGCGATGGCGAACAGACCGGTGAGAACAGATGCCACCGGCTTGCCGAAACGGCGGAAGGCCACGGGCAGGTATTTGAACGGCCCGCCGTGGACCACGCCGTTCTCGTCGATCTCACGGTATTTCACTCCGAGGGTGCACTCGACGAACTTCGTGCACATGCCCAAGAGACCGGCGATGATCATCCAGAAGGTCGCACCTGGACCTCCGAGGGCGATGGCGACACCGACACCGGCGATATTGCCGAGACCGACGGTTCCCGACAGTGCAGAGGCGAGGGCTTGGAAGTGGGTGACCTCACCAGGGTCGGACTTCGAGGAGAATTTCCCGCGGATGATCTCGAGCGACAGCTTCGCCCCTCGAGCTTGGATGAAACCGAAGTAGACAGTGAAGACCCCGGCCGCGAAGATCAGCCACAGGACGACGAAGGGAAACGAGATCGATCCGATGGTGATCGGAAAGAAGATGACGCTGCCGAACCACGTCGCGATCGGATCGAACCATGAGTTGATGGCATCGTCGACCGGAGAGACCGGCGCTGCTGAGATATGAAAATTGTTCATAGTGTGACAACTTACTGAGACTTGCGTCACATTCAAGCGTTCCACCTTATGGAACGCTTTCAGTTATCGAACCGTTACGAAACAGGGGGCTCTGCGGCCATTTGAGATTCGTGTCTCATCAACTGGCCTAAACTGGGAACATGACTCAGAACCCTCAGCAACCAGGTCAGCGGCCGCCTCGAACCCCCAACTCATCCGCCGATCGAGGCCCGATTCCCAGCGGAGATCCGAGCACTCACATCCAATCCGGCCACGGTCAGCCTTCGGCATACCCCGGTGCGGAGGCTGTGACGAATCCCAACGGGCACTATGGGTCCCAGGGCGCTCAGTCCGGGTCGATCGGAGGTTCGGAGTCGACGGCACAGTATGGTCCGCCCGCTGGAGCTCAAGCGAACACCGGTGCCCCGCCGCACCACGGTGAAGGCTCACCTCTGCCGCCGGCACGACGGAGTCGACACCCGGAACAGGGTCTTGGTTCAGGTCCGGGGCCGAATTCCGGCGCTGGACCCGCCGCATCGCCGGCACCGGCCCGCAGGCCCCGACGCTCACCTGTGCAGGCGCCGGACTCCGGTCGGCCGCCCTCAGGGCCAGGACAGCCCAACTCGGCCCCCACGCGCATTGTCTCCCCCGACGGTGAACGCGTGCGCGAGAAGCCGGCCGGCGGGGTCTCCGGCTATTTCGCTATCGTCGGTGCCATCGCCCTGCTCCTCGCCGCTGTGCTCATGGGCATCATCGGCTTCGTCATGAGCTTCGCCCAGGTCGCCGTCGGCGTCGTCCTCTTCATCGTCGCCGTGCTGTGCTTCATCGCCTCGATGTTCCTGTTCAGAGGATGCACCTCGGTGGCGCCCGGACATGCCGTCGTCCTCCAGCTCTACGGCAAGTACGTCGGCACGGTCAGACAATCGGGACTGCGATTCGTCAATCCCTTCTATACGAAGGACCAGATCTCGACGCGCATCCGCAATCATGAGACCTCGACTCTGAAGGTCAACGATCTCGACGGCAATCCCATCGAGATCGGCGCCGTCGTCGTCTGGCAGGTCAGGGACACCGCGCAGGCGATGTTCGAGGTCGATGACTTCGAGGAGTTCGTCGCCATCCAGGCAGAGACCGCCGTTCGGCACATCGCAAACTCCTACGCCTACGATTCTTCGGATCCACGCCGCATGTCTCTGCGCGACAACGCCGACGAGATCACCTCGCGACTCTCCGATGAGGTCGCCGCCAGAGTCATGGCCGCCGGCGTCACCGTCATCGAATCGCGCATCACCCAATTGGCCTATGCTCCGGAGATCGCGCGTGCCATGCTCCAGCGCCAGCAGGCCACAGCCGTCGTTGCCGCTCGTCAGCTCATCGTCGAAGGCGCCGTCGGCATGGTGGAGACAGCGATCGAAGAGATCGAAGGACGTCAGATCGTCAGGCTCGGGCAGTCCGAACGCAGCGATCTCGTGTCCAATCTGATGATCGTTCTCTGCGGTGATCAGGCGGCGCAGCCGACGATCAGCACCACTCGCAATCAGCAGTCGGCAGGCTGACCGGTCCGAGCCGCGCCTGCCGAACACGACAGCGCCCCGTCGACGGATGTCGACGGGGCGTTTTGCCGTTTCAGCGAAGGACAGGTGTCAGTCCTGACCGATGATGACGAACGAGGTCGGCAGCTGTTCCTGCTTGGGGGCAGGAGACTTCTTCACCGATTCGCTCTTCTTCGCCGGAGCGCTCTTGACCGGTGCGGCGGCAGCGACCTTCGTCTCACTGTCCGCGCCGATCATCAGGGGCAGGTCCTGCGGCTCTTCGGCGGCTGGTTTCGTATCGGGCGCAGGCTTCCGTTCGGCAACCGGCGCCTGGTCGTCGCTGCTCGACTTCTCGGTGCTCGACTTCTCGTCGGTCTTCTCCGACTGTGAATCGTCGTTGCGGTCCGAGCGGGACCGGCGGCGGCCGTTGCGTGAACGCGAGCGGGACTTGCCGGTCTCGTCGCCGCCCGACGAGTCGGCAGACTGAGACGAAGCATCGGACGTCGTCGACGCAGCCGATTCGGTGTCGTCCTTCTTCAGCGTGGCCTTCGCGATCGCGGCGACGGCCGACCGGGACGCATCCGATGACACGGTCTCCTCGGTCGACTCGGACTCGCCGTGTTTGGTCTTCGAACCCGAGTCGCTCCGACGCTTCCGATCACGACGGTTGTCGTGGTTGGACCGGTTGCCGCGGTGAGCCTTCGAACCGTCTTCTTCCGATCCGGGCAGCAGCAGTCCCCGACCGGTGAGGTCCTCACCGGCGCTGACCAGGGATTCGGCGAGTCCGGTGCCGATGCGTTTGCGCGTCATCTGCACGAGACCCAGCGATGTCACCTCGGCGACCTGATGCTTCGTCCGGTCGCGACGAGACACTCGACGAGCCGGCGGACCACGAGATCCCGGTTGGATTCGAGCACCATGTCGATGAAGTCGACGACGATGATGCCGCCGATGTCACGCAGACGGATCTGTCGAATGACCTCCTCGGCGGCTTCGAGGTTGTTGCGGGTCACCGTCTCCTCGAGGTTGCCTCCGGATCCGGTGAACTTGCCGGTGTTGACGTCGACGACCGTCATCGCTTCTGTGCGGTCGATGACGAGCGACCCTCCCGAGGGCAGATTCACCGTCCGCTGGAGAGCCTTCTGGATCTGCTCTTCGATCCGGTAGTGGTCGAAGATGTCCTTGTCCTCGTTGTAGCTGTGGACGCGTTCGAGCAGGTCCGGGGCCACCGATTCGACGTATTCGTGGATCGTGTTCCATGCACTGTCGCCGTCGATGACGAGCGAGCTGAAGTCCTCGTTGAAGACATCACGGATGATGCGCACGATCATGTCGGGCTCACTGTAGAGCAGCTGCGGCGCCAGCACCTTCGTCGACTTCGACTTCTTCTCGATCGTCTCCCATCGCTTGGCGAGACGATCGACGTCACGTGAGAGATCGGTGTCCGTGGCGCCTTCGGCGGCGGTGCGCACGATGACGCCGTTCGCATCGCCGACGAGCTGTTTGAGCAGCTTCTTCAGGCGTGCCCGCTCATTGTCGGGCAGCTTCCGTGAGATTCCCGTCATCGAGTTGCCGGGCACGTAGACGAGGAACCGCCCGGGCAGTGAGATCTGACCGGTCAGTCGGGCGCCCTTGTGCCCGACCGGATCCTTCGTCACCTGCACGAGCACGGCATCACCGGGACTCAGCGCGGTTTCGATCCGGCGGGCCTTGCCGTCCATGCCGAGTGCGTCCCAGTTGACTTCGCCGGCATAGAGCACGGCGTTGCGGCCCTTGCCGATGTCGATGAAAGCCGCTTCCATGCTCGGCAGCACGTTCTGCACCTTGCCCAGGTAGACGTTGCCGATCAGCGAGGACTGCTGCCGGTTCTCCTTGAGGTAGTGCTCGACGGCGATCCCGTCTTCGACGACGACGAGCTGTGTCTGGTCGCCGTTCTCCCGCACCAGCATGGTGCGGTCGACGGACTCACGCCGGGCGAGGAACTCGGCCTCGGTGATGATGGGACGACGACGTCCGGCTTCGCGTCCTTCCTTGCGCCGCTGGCGCTTGGCCTCGAGGCGGGTCGAACCCTTGAGCGAGGTGACTTCGTCGCGGTCGGTGCTGCGGGTACGCGACCGGCGACGGCGGCGACGACGTGAGCCGCTGTCGGAGTCGTCGTCACCGTCGTCGGAATCCGAGTCGTCGGAGTCTTTGTGATCGGAATCCCGGTGATCGGACTTCGCATGCGAGTCATCGGCGTCCGAATCGGAGCTCCGCTTCGAACCGCGGTTGTTCGATCGCGATCCGCGCTTCGAGGCCTTCGAGCTCTGGCCCTCGGCGGCATCCGAGGAGTCGTCCTCGAAGTCCTTCGAGCCGTCGCTGGAGGCAGAGGACTCCTCGTGGGAGTCGTCGCGGTTGCGCGAGCGACGACCGCGACCGCCCCGGCGACGACGCTGGCCGTTCGAGCTCTCGTCCTCGTCGCTGTCGTTCTGCCTGTTCTCCTGCGAGGACGAGGTGTCGTCGTCGGAGTCGTGGGAGTCGTCCCAGTCGTCGTCGGAGTCATCCTCGATCGTGACGACCTCGGCGTGCTCGGCCTTCGGCACCTGGAAGATCAGGCCACCGTCGTAGGGCACGGCCGGGGCGGTGCGAGGTTCGGGTGCGGCGGCCTCCGGAGCGGGCGCGGCGAAGGGATTGCGCGGGTCGAAGCTCGGCGCCGTCTGCGCAGTCGTCGGCGCGTCATCGGAGTCGTCGGAATCAGTGTCGTCGCCGTCGGAGTCATCGTTGTCATCGGCGTTGTCGTTCGAATCTCCGCGGACGAACTCCTCGAAGACAAGACCCCGGTTGGCGACGGCATCGCGTGCGGATTTCGGACTGTCTCGACGCGGAGCCGGTTCGTCTTCCGCGTCGTCGCTGTCATCGGCATCGCCGATGCGCAGCGACTCGGCCGCCTCGGCGATGTCGTCCAGGCGTGCGCGCACGCTGTCGTCGACATCATCTTGTTCGGCGTTCTTGGCACTGACCGTCTGCTGCAGATTCGCGAGGTCCGCGAGAATGCTTTCGGTCGGATCGGTCGACTCTGTACCGTCGGTATCGTTCATCGTATCTCCCAGTCCGAAGACGCCGTCCACACCGTACGGATCTTCGGATCCTTGCATGGTCCGCAATGGACCGAAACCTGTGGATGGCACATCAGGCTCGCGCTCAGCGCGTAGGCCTTCCGTGCTGCCTCATCTTGTTGTCGACCTGCGAGGTCGTACCCTCGACTCGGTGGAGGCACTTCTCCTGCTCGGTGTGAGAACAGGTATCCGTCTCCCCATTATGTCACAGAAGTGCCTTGTCTCTGGGGTTTCATGTGGTGCGGGGTTTGCCGCGCGGGACGCGGCCAGGCATTCTTGAGGAGTGAACACCGCACTGACTCACTCCGATGACCTCGAAACCGCCGATACCGCCTCGTCGTGGGTGCTCAGATCGGCACCGTTCGGGATCTTCCTCATCGTCGCCTCCGTCATCGGCTTCCTCGCCTCGTTCTCTCTGTCGGCGGAGAAGTACGAGAAGCTGGCGAATCCGAACGTCGTGCTCTCCTGCGATCTCAACCCGTTCTTCTCCTGCGGTTCGGTCATGGAGCACGCCGAAGCAGAGCTCCTGGGCTTTCCCAATCAGCTCATGGGCATCGCGGCCTTCGTCTTCCCGTTGCTGCTCGGTGTGCTCATCCTGTCCGGAACCCGCCTGCCCCGTTGGGTGATGGTCGGCCTGAACATCGGTTTGGCCTGCGGCGTCGCGTTGGTGATGTTCCTGTTCTACATCTCGATCTACAAGATCGGCGTCGGCTGCCCGTGGTGCATCATCGTGTGGACCGTGACGATTCCGATGTTCATGGCCGTCACCGCCCGCAATCTGCTCACCGGAGCCTTCGGCCGTCGAGCCGCCGACAATGCCGTGCTGAGAGTTCTGGCCAAGGAGAACATCGCCCTGTCCGTGCTGTGGATGCTCATCATCTTCGCGTGCATCGTCGTGCAGTTCTGGGCGTTCTTCTCCAACTTGCTCTGACGTTGTGAGCATGACGACGTTGTGAATGCAGTGAGGGCGCACCACATGGTGGGGGGCCCCTCACTGCTTCCACCGGCACGGCGCGGTCATCGGCCGTGCGCAATCTGCAGGTGGTCGTCAGCCTTCGGCCGGGTACCAGATACCGATCTCACGTTCGGCTGATTCGGTGGAATCGGATCCGTGCACGAGGTTCTTCTGCACCTTCTCACCCCAGTCGCGACCGAGGTCGCCGCGGATCGTGCCCGGAGCCGCAGCCGTCGGGTCGGTGGCGCCGGCCAGGGACCGGAAGCCGGGGATGACGCCCTGTCCGGAGGCGATGATCGAGACGATCGGTCCTTCGGACATGAAGTCGACCAGCGGCTGGTAGAAGGGCTTGCCTTCGTGTTCGGCGTAGTGGGCTGCCAGTTCGGCGGCGGTGGCCGAACGGAGGTCCAGGGCGTCGATTGCATAGCCCTTGGCTTCGATTCGGGCCACGATCTGTCCGACGAGTCCGCGAGCGACTCCGTCGGGCTTGATGAGAATGAGCGTACGTTCCATTCCGGTCCTTCCAATTGCGTGTGGACGTCGGTCCACAGTCTACCCGGACGCCGAGGCGGTCCCGCCCCCGGCGATGAAGAGGTTCAGTCGCGCGCGGCGACCTCACGATCGATGCGAGCCGACCAGTAGACGGCGACGGCCCACAGGGCGATGAAGAGCGCTGCGACGAAGAACATCGAGGTGAGCACGAACCCGGACGCCAGCAGCAGCGCCTGCACAACCCAGCCGATGATCACACCGGGACGCCTCTCACCGATCCGACGGGGCAGCAGGAGGACCGCGACGATCGCCAGCACGGCGACGACCGAGGCTCCGATGAGCAGCTGTGTCAGGGTCAGGGTCTGTGCTGACTTCACTGACAGGCCGAAGGTCGTGAGCACGGCGAAGTAGACGACGACGAGTTCGCAGATGAGGATCGATCCGCACAGCACGGGGTACTTCGACTTCATCGCTCCTCCCCTCGTCCGAGCAGCAGGCGGGCTTCGGCCACGGTGTAGATGGAACCGGTGACGACGATTCCCGGACTCTTCGCATCGACGCTGTTGGCCAGGTCGATGGCCTTCATCAGGGCGGCATTGAGGTCGGAGGCGACGAGGACGGAATCCTCGTCGACCCACTCCCTGGCCGCCTCGGCGAGGTCGTCGACCGGCAGCGCACGGGAGTTGAGGTTCTCGCTGACGACGAACACATCGGCGCTGCGGTGAAGCTCTTCGATGACTCCGTCGGCGTCCTTGTCCGCCAGCATCGCCAGCACCATGACGACATAGTCGAAGTCGAACGCCTCGGTGAGGGTCTCGGCGAGCACATGCGCGGCATCCGGGTTGTGTGCGCCGTCGACGACGACGCTGGGCCCGGTGCGCACGAGTTCGGCGCGGCCCGGTGAGGTCACACGTGCCAGCCCCTCGGCCACAGTCTCCTGGTTGAGCGGCTTGTCTTCGGCACCGAGGAAGGCTTCGGCCGCGACGATCGCAACGGCGGCGTTATGGGCCTGGTGGACTCCGTGCAGAGGCAGGAACAGGTCGGAGTAGACGTCTCGCCGCCCCTGAACGGTGATGAGCTGACCATCGACGGCCCGCTGCCGGTCGAGGAGGCGGAAGTCGCGTTCCTCGGTGGCCAGCGGAACCTCTCGGCGAGCAGCCTCCTCGTCGAGGACCGCCTGGGCGGCTTCGTCCTGGACGGCAGATACGGCGACGGGTTCCGGGGCCGGACTCTCCTCGACGCTGCGGTCGAGGATTCCGGCCTTCGTCGCGGCGATCTCCTCGATGGTGTCGCCGAGGAACGCCTGATGGTCGAGGCCGATCTTCGTAAACACGCACACCTGAGCATCGGCGACGTTCGTCGAATCCCAAGCGCCGCCCATGCCGACTTCCGTCACGACGACATCGACAGGGGCATCGGCGAACACGGCGAAGGCCAGGACGGTCAGTGCCTCGAAGTAGGTCAGCTTGGCGCGGCCTTCGGCCTCGAGCTGGGCGTCGACGATCTCGAGGTAAGGGGCGATCTCGTCATAGATGCGCACGAAGGTGTGTGCGGACACGGGTGCCCCGTCCACCGAGATCCGTTCGGTCACCGAGTGCAGGTGAGGGCTGGTGAACCGGCCGACGCGGAGCTCGTGGGCGGTGATGAGCGAATCGATCATCCGCGCCGTTGAGGTCTTCCCGTTCGTGCCTGTGATCGTGATCGTCGGGGCCGCGGTGTGGATGTCGCCGAGGACCTCGCACGCTCGCCGGGTCGCGTCGAGGCGCAGTTCGACCTGTGTCTCCCCCGCCCGGGCCAGCAGCAGGGCGTAGACGCGGGCGAGTTCGGCACGTGTCGCCTCATCGACGACCGGTTCGGGCAGCGGTTCCGGGTCTGTCTCTTCCTCGATCTGGGGATCTTCGACAGCGGCCAGCAGCTCCTCAGCTTCGGCCACCGGATCCTCGGCTGGGGTGTTGTCGTCGCTCATGCTCGCTTCACCGCCAGACGGGTGCCGCCGGGCAGCTCCTCCGGGGTGAAGGCCTCGGCGTCGGCATCGGCTGTCCCGAAGGTCAGTGATGTCGTCAGGGTCTCACCGGCGATGAGGTCGGCGTGAGGCTCGAGCGCGGCGGTCACCTCGGTGCCGGCTTCGATGGTCACGGCGATCCGGTCGGAGATGTCGAGGTCGAGCTGCTTGCGGATGCCCTGGATGGCGCGCACGGCATCGCGGGCCATGCCTTCGGCCTCGAGTTCCGGTGTGACCCGAGTGTCGAGAGCGAGGAAGCCGGAGTCGAGGGCTGCGAGCTCCATACCGTCGGTGCCGGATTCGGCGACGGATTCGAGCGTGTATTCGCCTTCGACGAGTTCGATTCCGCCGCTGACCACGGTGCCGTCGGTGACGGACCAATCGCCGGTCTTCGAGGCCCTGATGACCTGCTGGACCTGCTTGCCCAGACGGGGTCCCGCGGCACGGGCGTTGACGACGAGATTCTGCGACAGGGAGAATCCGGCGGCTTCCGCCTCGGCGACGTCGAGGACCTCGACGGTGCGCACATTGAGCTCATCGGCGATGATCTCGGTGAAGTCGGAGTTCAGGTCCGAATCGGTGGCGACGGTCAGCTGCGACAGCGGCAGGCGCACGCGCAGCTGATTGGCCTTGCGCACCGAGGAGGCCGTTGAGCAGATATCGCGGGTGAGATCCATGGCCGCGACGAGGTCGGCGTCGGCGGGGAAGACATCGGCGTCGGGATAGTCGGCCAAGTGCACCGACCGCTGACCGGTCAGTCCGCGGTAGATCTCTTCGACCGTGAACGGCAGCAGGGGTGCAGCGACCCGGCAGAATGCCTCCAGGCAGGTGTAGAACACGTCGAAGGACTCATGCGTGTCGGCACCGCCGTCCCAGAACCGGCGGCGCGAACGGCGCACATACCAGTTCGTGAGCATGTCGAGGTAGCTGCGGACGAGTTCGCATGCCGCCCAGATGTCCAGGCCGTCCATCGCCTCGGCGAATTCGGTGATGAGGTCGTGCGTCTTGGCCAGCAGATACCGGTCGAGGACCTGGCTGGAGTCATAGCGCGTCTGTGCCTGGTAGCCGGTCTTCTCCCCCGCCGGGCCGTCGGCGGCGTTGGAGTAGGTGGCGAAGAACTGCCACGTGTTCCACAGCGGCAGCACGACCTGGCGGACACCGTCGCGGATGCCCTGCTCGGTGACGACGAGATTGCCGCCGCGCAGGATCGACGAGGCCATGAGGAACCAGCGCATGGCATCCGAGCCGTCGCGATTGAAGACTTCGTTGACATCGGGGTAGTTGCGCAGAGACTTCGACATCTTCTGCCCGTCGGAGCCCAAGACAATGCCGTGGGAGATGCAGTTCGTGAAGGCGGGACGGTCGAAGATCGCTGTGGCCAGCACGTGCAGCAGGTAGAACCAGCCGCGCGTCTGCCCCACGTATTCGACGATGAAGTCGGCCGGGAAATGGTTGTCGAACCATTCGGAGTTCTCGAACGGGTAGTGCACCTGGGCGTAGCTCATCGATCCGGAGTCGAACCACACGTCGAAGATCTCCGGGATGCGCTGCATCACAGACTTGCCCGTGGGGTCGTCCGGGTTCGGGCGGGTGAGGTCGTCGACCCACGGGCGGTGGAGGTCGACTTCGCCGGAGTCATTGCGCGGCAGTCGGCCGAAGTCCGCTTCGATCTCGGCCAGAGATCCGTAGACGTCGGTGCGTGGGTAGGCCGGGTCGGAGGAGATCCACACGGGGATCGGCGAACCCCAGAAGCGGTTGCGCGAGATCGACCAGTCACGGGCGTTCTCGAGCCATTTGCCGAACTGTCCGTGCTTGACGTTGTCGGGCACCCAGTTGATCTGTTCGTTGAGTTCGACCATGCGGTCCTTGAACTCGGTGACGCGGACGAACCAGGACGACACGGCACGGTAGATCAGCGGGTTCCGGCACCGCCAGCAGTGCGGGTAGGAGTGTTCGTAGGATTCGTGGCGGACCAGCAGCGCGGAACGGCCGTCCATCGGCCCCGTGTGGTTGCGCAGGTCCTTGATGATCGCCTTGTTCGCGTCGAATACCTGCTCGCCGGCGTAGTCGGGGACGGTCGAGTCGAAGCGACCGGCGTCGTCGACGGGACGGGCAGCGGTGATTCCGAAGGAGTCGGTGAGCTCCTTGTCCTCTTCACCGAAGGCCGGCGACTGGTGGACGATTCCGGTGCCGTCTTCGACGGTGACGAAGTCGGCGGCGAGGATCGTGTGCATCCGCTCGCCGAATTCCTCCTGGCGTCCCTCGAAATAAGGGAACGGAGGTTCGTAGGCTGCACCGACGAGTTCGCTGCCGGGGAAGGTCCGCAGAACCTGCGGGTCTTCGCCGAGTTCACGTGCATAGGCGCCGAGGCGCGCCTCGGCGAGGATGAGGGTCTTGCCCTGGAACTCCTCGGCCCCGTCCTCACCGGGCACCACGGCGACCAGGGGGATCTCTGGGTTGACGGCCACGGCCTGGTTCGACGGAACCGTCCACGGTGTCGTGGTCCAGATGAGGACCCACTCGTCGGAATCCTTGAGCTTGTAGCCGATGGTCACGGCCGGATCCTGACGCATCTTGTATACGTCGTCATCCATGCGCAGCTCATGGTTCGACAGCGGCGTTTCGTCCTTCCAGCAGTACGGGAGGACGCGGTAGCCCTCGTAGACCAGGCCCTTGTCCCAGAGCTGCTTGAACGCCCAGATGACGCTTTCCATGTATTCGACATTGAGCGTCTTGTAGTCGTTGTCGAAGTCGACCCAACGACCCTGACGGGTCACATACTCTTCCCATTCCTGGGTGTAGCGCAGGACCGAGGAACGGCAGGCGTCGTTGAAGGCGGCCAGCCCCATGCGGCCGATCTCGGACTTGTCGGTGATGCCCAGCTGACGCTCGGCCTCGAGCTCGGCCGGCAGGCCATGAGTGTCCCAGCCGAATCGCCGGTCGACCTTCTTGCCCCGCATGGTCTGGAAACGCGGAACGACGTCCTTGACGTAGCCGGTGAGCAGGTGACCGTAGTGGGGCAGGCCGTTGGCGAAGGGAGGGCCGTCGTAGAAGACGAACTCGTTCTCGCCGTTCTCGCCGGCGTCGCGCTGAGCGATCGAGGCTTTGAAGGTGTCGTCCTCCTGCCAGTAGCGCAGCACAGCGTCTTCGATGGCAGGGAAGTTCGGGGCACTGGAGAGTCCGAACGTCGAGGTCGAAACCTTGGGATAAAGAGGCTGAGTCATGAGCGTCCTTCTGGGTCACTGCGGTCACTGTCACGAGGACGACAGTCTGCCGCGGTACCACCTCGCTTATCCGCTCTCCGACCGGTTCCGGTCAGTCAGCAGATCGCTCATTGACTAAGACGATGACGGGTCTACCCGTCCGGGTCTACTGAGAACACAGCGCTGTGCACGCTGGCTCCGTTCTTCCGGATGCTCCCCGGTGATAGCCGGATCGACGCAAGACAATCGTATACCGTCGACTCCGCCCGAGACCACTCGACAGGACATCTCAGTCACTTCGCCGAGGCGGCCCCGGGCAGGAGCCCTGCACGCTCAGAGTCCGCGGTTGCGGGCGACTTTGTGCTGGGCGGCCTGGGCGATCGGTCGGATGACCATGAGGTCGACATTGAAGTGGTGCGGTCGGGTCAGCGTGTACACGACGGCGTCGGCGACGTCGTCAGCGGTCAGCGGGTTCTCGACGCCTTCATAGACCTTCGCGGCCTTCGCTTCGTCACCGCCGACGCGTTTGTAGGTGAATTCGTCCGTGGCGACCATTCCGGGGGCGATCTCGATGACCCGCACGGGTTCGCCGGCGAGTTCGAGTCGCAGGGTCGCCGCCATCGAGTGGGTGCCGTGCTTCGCGGCGACGTAGCCTCCGCCTCCTTCGTAGGCCTGATGGCCCGCGGTCGAGGACATGACGACGATGTCCCCGCGGCCGGAGTCGATGAGTGCGGGCAGCAGGGCCTTGACGACGCGCAGGACACCGAGGACGTTGATGTCGAACATGTCCCGCCATCCGTCGATGGACGCCTCGGCGACGGTGTCGGTTCCGAAGGCGGCACCGGCATTGGCCACGAGGGAATGGACGACTCCCCCGGCGAGCACCTGCTCAGCCATGGATGCGACGGCGGCGTCATCGGTGAGGTCGGCGACGATGTAGTCGGCTCCGGTCTCCTCGGCGAGGGCCTTGAGTTTGTCCTCACGGCGGGCCACTGCCACGACGTCCCAGCCCTGCTCGCGCAGCTGTCGAACAGTGGCGGCACCGATTCCGGAGCTGGCTCCAGTGACTACGGCTCTGAGAGTTTCCATCTGTGTTCTCCTCTGTGGGGGCGGTTGCTGTGACGAGTCGGAACTCCGGTCGCGCGGATTTCCTGTTCGGGTTTCAGTCTACGGAGTCGGCTCCCGTCCGGGGGCAGTGTCCTCGGAACCGAGATCAATGTCGATCGAAGTTCTCAGGGACGGATCGGCCTGGCCCTGTTGATCGGGCGGGGCGACTTCGGTCGGGGTCGTCGACTTGCTCGGTCGGGAATGTGGGTTGCGGGGCCCGCCTTCCCCGAAGACGGTGCGGAAGCCGGGGATCTTCACGGCAACCCAGGTGATCGCTGCGCTGACGATCGCGTAGGCGATCGGCATGATGACAGCGTGGAGAAGGACGCCGGGCACGGTGTCCGGCAGGCCCATGGCATTGCGCACCGGGTAGAGCAGGAGCGGATGGAGGAGGAACACACCGAAGGAATACGGGTAGAAGCGGTGCAGCAGGCCGAATCCCTCACGCAGATGGAAGTGCAGGAGGAGATAGGCGGCCATGGAGGCGATGACGACCCCCGGGGCGAGGTACTCGTACGGGAACATCCACGGCTTCTCGCCGGGACCCAGTCCGGCCCAGACGGCGGTCCCGGCGATCGCGATTGCCAGCGTCGCCCAAGCGACGAGTGCGCCGCGGACGGACAGGACGATATCGCGCAGCACCCATCCGAGGATGTAGAAGCCGGCCATCGGCAGGAACCGAGTGGCGATATTGGCTTCGCCGACGTCGAAGATCATCGACACCCACTGGTCGGCCATGCCGATGCCGAGGAAGATCAGCCCCGTCCCCCATTGCAGCCTGCGGGAGCCGTGGACGCTGAGCAGGCGGAAGAACGGGGTGAGCAGGGTCAGCCCCGCGAGGACGTAGAGGAAGTAGAGCTGGACGAAGGGTGATCCGGTGAGGATCGCGATGCCGGGATTCCAGGATTCGTCGTCCGGCTGCAGGTAGTAGCGACGGAACAGGACATAGACGATGGTCCAGAATACGAGGGGGATGCCGATTCGCCAGACCCGTTTGGACAGGAACTTCCGCGGTTTGGTCCCCCTCGCGGGGTCGAGGGCCAAAGCCCCAGAGATCATGATGAACACGGGCACTGACCACCGACATGCGGAGTCGATGGCATTGGCCAGCCACCAGTCGGGACCCATTCCTGCGAAGTTCTCTTCGACGACGGTGCCCAGGGAATGAATAGCGACGACGGCGATGATCGCGATCGCCCGTGCCGGGTTCATCCACGCGGTCGACGTGGGTGGCGGGTTCTCAGTCGGAATTCGGTCCAAAGGGGCCATGCGTCCATATTCTCATTGCCTGCGACAGAACCGTCTCACTCCCCCTTCAGGGTGTGAGCCGCCCCACCGGACCGACGAAGGTGAGCCTGAGCAGGTGCGCTGCCCTCTCGCGCCGTCGAGGATTCGCATGTCAGCGGGCGCGAACCGGTTTGGCCGAAAGCGAACCGAGTGAGAAAATCAGCAACTATGAACACACCTGCCTTTTCGGACTCGACGCACGAGTCAGTGAACCTGCCCGACAAGCCGCCTCGAGGGCCTGCGGGACAAATGGGACGCCGCGTGGAGCGAGCAGAACGTCTACGCCTTCGACGTCGACACCGATCGCGAGCAGGTCTACTCGATCGACACTCCCCCGCCGACCGCTTCGGGGTCGCTGCACGTGGGACACGTGTTCTCGTACACGCAGACCGACATCATCGCACGCTACCAGCGGATGACGGGCAAGAACGTGTTCTACCCGCTGGGATGGGACGACAACGGCCTTCCGACCGAACGCCGGGTGCAGAACTACTACGGCGTCACCTGCGATCCCAGCCAGCACTATGACCCGGACTTCCAGCCGCCGGCGAAGGCGCCGAAGAATTCGCGTGACTTCGTCAAAGTCTCTCGCCAGAACTTCATCGAGCTGTGCGAGAAGCTCTCGGCCGAGGACGAGAAGGTGTTCGAAGACCTCTTCCGCTCCACCGGACTGTCGGTGGATTGGAAGTACACCTACCGCACGATCGATGACGATTCCCGTGCCGTGAGCCAGCGCGCCTTCCTCACCGACCTCAAGAACGGGCACGCCTATTCGCAGGACGCCCCGACCATGTGGGACGTGACCTTCGGTACCGCGGTCGCTCAGGCCGAACTCGAGGACCGCGAGCGGGAAGGCGCCTATCACAAGGTGAAGTTCTTCCCCGAGGGCGCCGATGGCCTGGCCGACACCTCGGCTGAGCCGATCATCATCCTCACCTCGCGCCCGGAGCTCATTCCCGCCGTCGTGGCGCTCGTCGCCCACCCCGATGACGAACGCTACGCCTCCCTGTTCGGCACC
This sequence comes from Brevibacterium sp. LAARM3_SD1, assembly GCF_057364765.1. NCBI lineage: Bacteria > Bacillati > Actinomycetota > Actinomycetes > Micrococcales > Brevibacteriaceae > Brevibacterium > Brevibacterium sp. LAARM3_SD1. The sequence goes on from NZ_JBNFOL010000027.1 coordinate 46,913, forward strand.
AACGTCGTTTCGCCGCTCTTCGGCGTCAGCGTCGAGGTCCGCGCCCATGAGCTGGCGAAGTCCGACAAGGGTACGGGCATCGCCATGGTCTGCACCTTCGGTGACCTCACCGACGTGACCTGGTGGCGCGAACTGGATCTGCCGACCCGCGCGGTGATCAACCGCGGCGGCCGCCTCAATCTCGAGGTGCCCGAGTGGATCGCCGCATCGCCGAAGGCCGATGCGAAGGCCAACTACGAGGCCCTGGCGGGAAAGACGACGTTCTCTGCCCGCAAGGACATTGCGCAGATGCTCATCGACTCCGGTGACCTCATCGGCGAGATCGAGCCGATCACCCACCCGGTCCCGTTCTACGAGAAGGGCGACAAACCGCTAGAGGTCGTCACCAGCCGTCAGTGGTACATCCGCAACGGCGGTCGCTCGGCCGAGCTGCGGGATGCGCTCATCGCCCGCGGTCGTGAGATCGAATGGCACCCTGCGTACATGCGCTCCCGCTACGAGAACTGGGTGGAGAACCTCAACGGCGACTGGCTGGTCTCCCGGCAGCGTTTCTTCGGAGTCCCGATCCCCCTGTGGTACCGCCTCGATGCCGACGGTCAGCCCGACTACGAGAACCCGATCGTTCCGGAATCGCTGCCCTGCGACCCCATCGCCGAGGCGCCTGCCGGCTTCACCGACGACCAGCGCGATGTGCCAGGCGGCTTCACCGCGGACCCGGACGTGCTCGACACCTGGGCGACGTCGTCGCTGACTCCGCAGCTGCTCGGCGGCTGGTCGCGTGATGAGGAGTTCTTCGACAAGGTCTTCCCGTTCGACCTGCGTCCGCAGGGACACGACATCATCCGCACCTGGCTGTTCTCCACCGTCGTCCGGGCGAACTCGCTCAATGATGCGGCCCCGTGGAAGCATGCCGGACTCTCGGGCTGGATCCTCGATCCGGACCGGAAGAAGATGTCGAAATCGAAGGGCAACGTGGTCGTGCCCTCGGACATCCTCGGCGAGGCGAAGCCGGGATTCGGTCCCGATGCCGTCCGCTACTGGGCTGCCAGCGCAAAGCTCGGCGCCGACACCGCCTATGACGTCACGCAGATGCAGATCGGTCGCCGTCTGGCGATGAAGCTGCTCAACGCGTCGAAGTTCGCTCTGGCTCAGGGCGTGCACGCCGGCCTCATCGGTCAGCTCGGTGCGGTCACGCACGATCTCGACCGGGCCCTGCTGGCGAAGCTGGCCGATGTCGTCGAACAGGCCGGCACGCACATGGCCGCCTACGACTACGCTCATGCTCTGCGCGTGAGCGAGAGCTTCTTCTGGGAGTTCACCGACGACTACGTCGAGCTGGTCAAGGATCGCTCCTACGGCGCCTCTGGCACCGACGACCAGGTGTCGGCCCACGTCACTCTGGCTACCGCCCTGGACGTGCTGCTGCGTCTGTTCGCACCGTTCACCCCGTTCGTCACCGAAGAGGTCTGGTCCTGGTGGCGCACCGGTTCGGTCCACCGTGCCGCGTGGCCGGCCGATGAGGCGCTCAGCCACCCGGATTCGTCCGTCGATCCCGAGCTGCTGGCGTCGGTGGCGGCGGCTCTCACCGAGATCCGCCGCACGAAGACAGAGGCCAAGGTCTCGCAGAAGACCGAGGTCGCCTCGGTGACGATTCAGGCCCCGGCCTCCGTCGTCTCCGCGATCAAGGCAGCAGAAGGCGACCTCAAGGCCGCCGGCCGCATCAAGTCCCTGACGACCGAGGAAGCCGGCGAGGAGATCACCATCGCCGCGATCAGCTTCGTCGAACAGGACTGAGCGCTCGTCGAACAGGACTGGGCGCTCGTCCAGCCGGATCTCCGGGTCAGCCTGAGCCCACGTCAGGCCCCCGCAGAGCCCCACGGCACCCGTTTATCCGCAGAGTCGGAGCAGCGGATGCGGTGGGGCTCTGCGTATGTTCCGGAACGGAAACACGAATTGGCCCGATTCTGCGGCCCCTCCCCCGTAATATGGTTTTCGACAACTGAAGAAGTACCGACGTCCTCCCTGAACGAAAGGCCCCCAGAACCGTGAGAAGCGAACTGTTTTCCAAGCGCAACGCCGAGGTCCAGAACCAGGAGCGGTGGACCCTCCAATCGAATAAGATGCTGCGTTCGGTGGTCACGCCGAACGCCCCGATGATCGCCACCAAGGGCGCCATGGTCGCCTACCAGGGCGATGTCCGCTTCACCCACCAGGGCTCGAAGTCGGTCGGCCAGTTCATGAAGAAGGCGGCCACCGGCGAAGGCGGCAACGTCATGCGCGTCGAGGGACACGGTGAAGTGTTCTTCGCCCGGGAAGCCTCGAACATCTTCATGATGGCCTCGAGGGACCGCAGGACGCACTGACCGTCAACACGGCGAACCTGCTCGCCTTCGACGACGCTCTCAGCTGGGAGATCAAGCGCATCAAGGGCGGCGTCGGAGCAATGGTCAGCGGTTCGGGACTGTTCAACCTCGAACTCGCCGGGCAGGGCACCGCCGCCATCTGCTGCAAGGGCGAGCCCATGGTCCTCGACTGCTCGCAGCAGCCGACCTTCGTCGACCCGCAGGCCGCCGTGTGCTGGTCCTCTGCTCTGGCGCCGCAGATCAAGACCGATGTCAACGTCGGCACGTTCTTCGGCCGTGGCTCCGGCGAGTCCGTGCAGCTGGCGTTCCACGGCCCCGGCTTCGTCGTCGTCCAGCCTGCGGAGAACGCCGTCTACTCGGCGACCACCAGCTGACGCGCCGTGCCAGATTCGAGGTGACGCACCTGCGAACCTCGAGCTGGCAGAAGTCGCCGAGACACCTCCGACCCGCTGCGATGGCAGCGAGCCGGGGGTGTCCTCGTCTCCACGAGGCTGTCGAGGCCGCTGTTCGCGCAGACCTTCCCTCGCCCCGTTCTCGCATCCCTTACCCGTCGCCCGTCTTCACCTCGCTGCAACGGTGCGCTTTGTCAGGAACAAGGAGGGATACGAAGGCACCAAGGGGGGTTGCCGCTTACAGGGTGGTGTGAGGGCAGCGGTGCGTAGTGCTGCAGAAGACCTCTTGCCCCGTCGTACCGTGGGATCAGGCGGTGGGGACGGTGTGCTCGTGGCCGCCGCGCTCGACTCGGTACTTTCGGAAGGTCGGGAAGATCGCGGCGCAGGCGAGCACCAGGACGATGACGGCGATGCCGCCGCCCGCCGAGGCGACCGTGGTGTTCGAGACGGCCGCGACGGAGCCGTGGAGGACGTCCGCGATACGAGGTCCGCCGGCTACGACGACGATGAATATTCCCTGCATCCGACCACGCATCGCATCGGTGGCGGCCTCTTGCAGCATCGTCTGTCGAAAAGCACCGGACACGATATCGGCTCCCCCGCCGACCGCCATCGCAGCCAATGCGACGACGAGCGCGGTCAGCCAGAAACCGCGCGCAAGCTCGAGGGAGAACCCGAAGACGGTCATCGCGGCGCCCCAGACGGCGATGGCGACGATGACGGCCAGTCCTTGGCGCTGCACGCGTGAGACCCACCCGGAGAAGATTCCGGCCAATGCGCTGCCACCGGCCAGAGAAGCGAAGAGCAGAGAGAAGACGATGCCGCCTTCGGGCGGACCGTCGAAGGTCTCGGCGGCGATCTGCGGGAACAGTGCTCGCGGCATTCCGAAGACCATCGCGATGATGTCCACGAGCAGAGAGACCATGACGACGGTGTTCGTCCGCAGGTACCGGAATCCGTCGACGATGCCTTTGAATCCCGACCGCGTATCGGGCTGTTTCTGCGGCGGCAGCGACGGCAATCGGATCACTGCGTAGAGCGTGGCGAACAGGAACACGGCGTCGATGACGTAGAGCAGCTGGTACCCGAACAGCGGGATCAGCGCTCCGCCGAGGACCGGCCCGATGACGGCTCCCAATGTCATCACGGTCATATTCAGCGAGTTCGCCGCGGGCAGCAGGCCGAGTGGGATGATCGACGGCAGCAGTGCGCCCCTAGCCGGCTGGTTCAGCCCGAAGAAGGCCTGCTGCATCGAGAACACCGACAGCAGCAGCCAGACATTGTCGACGCTCAGCACCGCGATGAGTGCGAGTATCGCGCTCGTGACGATCAGCCCGACGGTCGAGATCACGAGGAGCCTGCGCCGATCGATGACGTCGGCCAGCGACCCACCCCACAGCCCGAAGACGATGAGCGGAACCAGACCGAACGCACCGGCGAGCCCGACATAGCCCGACGACCCGGTGATATGGAAGATCTGTGCGGGAATCGCCACGACCGTCATCTGCGCACCGATGACGGTGACGATGTTGGCTGCCCACAGCCGTCGGAACGACGCGTAGCGCAGTGGGCGTGTGTCAGCCAGGAGCCTCATGTGTCAGAGGCTCAGGCTGATTTCTTGTTCGTCCTGTTCCGTGACTTCGGCACGAGGGTCGGGGCGACATTGGACTCGACGACGTCCTTGGTCACGACCACCTCGGCGATGTCCTCTCGTGAGGGCACATCGAACATGACCGGCTGCAGGACCTCTTCCATGATCGAGCGCAGGCCGCGAGCTCCTGTGCCGCGCAGAAGTGCGAGATCGGCGATGGCTTCGAGGGCTTCGGTCTCGAACGTCAGGGAGACATTGTCGAACTCGAACATCCGCTGGTACTGCTTGACCAGTGCGTTCTTCGGTTCGGTGAGGATCGACATCAGTGCGGCACGGTCGAGGTTGGACACGGTGGCCAGCACAGGGAGCCGACCGATGAATTCGGGGATGAGACCGAATTTGAGCAGATCCTCCGGGAGGATGTCCGCGTAGAGGTCCTCTTCGTCGTTCTTCGACTGCAGAAGGGCACCGAATCCGATGCCGTGTTTGCCCTTGCGGCCGGCCACGATCTCTTCCATCCCGGCGAAGGCGCCGGCGACGATGAACAGCACGTTGGTCGTGTCGATCTGCAGGAAGTCCTGGTGCGGGTGCTTGCGCCCGCCCTGCGGCGGAACCGAGGCCTGAGTGCCTTCGAGGATCTTCAGCAGTGCCTGCTGCACGCCTTCACCGGACACGTCACGGGTGATCGACGGGTTCTCCGACTTGCGGGCGATCTTGTCGATCTCGTCGATGTAGATGATTCCGTGTTCGGCGCGCTGGATGTCGAAGTCCGCAGCCTGGATGAGCTTGAGCAGGATGTTCTCGACGTCTTCACCGACGTAGCCTGCTTCGGTCAGCGCGGTGGCGTCGGCGACGGCGAAGGGGACGTTGAGTCGCTTGGCCAGCGACTGCGCCAGGTAGGTCTTTCCCGAGCCGGTGGGACCGACGAGCAGAATGTTCGACTTCGCGATCTCGACTTCGGAATCGCTGGCGCCGAGGGTCTTCTCGTCGCCTGACTGCAGGGAGCGGATGCGCTTGTAGTGGTTGTAGACGGCTACCGACAGTGCCTTCTTCGCGGGTTCCTGGCCGACCACGTATTCCTGGAGGAAGTCGAAGATCTCACGTGGTTTGGGCAGCTCGAGTTCGGCCTGCTCCGGAGTGGACTCGCTGAGTTCCTCTTCGATGATCTCATTGCACAATCCGATGCATTCATCGCAGATGTAAACACCAGGTCCGGCGATTAGTTTCCGAACCTGCTTCTGAGACTTCCCACAGAAGTTGCATTTGAGCAGGTCTGCTCCGTCCGCACTGCGAGCCACTGTCACAACCTTTCGCCAGGACGCTTGGCCCCAACTCTACCGCTCGTGTTTCCTGTACCTCAATAGCTTCCCACACGTGGCGGACACGAGCCCCCAGCCACGTCTCGGTGTGTCGGAGGAAGGAACCGAGAACGGGTCCGCGCGATCACGATCGCACGAACCCGTTCTCAGCGTTTTCCGGTCCTCCGAGAGGTGATCAGTTCGCGTTCTTGCGCGAAGAGAGCACCTGGTCGACGAGACCGTAGTCCTTGGCCTGCTCGGCCGTGAGGAAGAGGTCGCGTTCGATGTCGTTCGAGACCTGAGCGGCCTCCTTGTTGGAGTGCTTGGCCAGAGTGCCCTCCAGCCATTCGCGCATCCGCAGCACCTCGGCGGCCTGGATCTCGAGGTCAGAGGCCTGACCCTGGCCCTGGCCCTGCATCGCCGGCTGGTGGATGAGCACTCGCGCGTTCGGCAGCGCCAGACGCTTGCCGGGAGTTCCGGCGGCCAGCAGCACGGCGGCGGCCGAGGCGGCCTGACCGAGGCAGACGGTCTGGATCTCCGGCTTGATGTACTGCATCGTGTCGTAGATGGCTGTCATCGCGGTGAAGGAGCCACCGGGCGAATTGATGTAGAGAGTGATGTCGCGGTCCGGATCCTGTGATTCGAGGACCAGCAGCTGAGCCATGACATCGTCGGCGGACGTGTCGTCGACCTGAGCGCCGAGGAACACCACACGATCGTCGAAGAGCTTCGTGTAGGGATCCTGGCGCTTGAAGCCATAGGGTGTGCGCTCTTCGAACTGCGGCATGACATAACGCGACTGCGGCATGTTCGACGCCGTCGAACCCGGCATAAAGTTCATTGAATTCATTCTTCCCTCACTCCTGCTCAGTTGTTCTCGACGTCGGACGCGCGGGTGACCATCTTGTCGATGAAGCCGTATTCGAGGGCTTCCTCAGCGGTGAACCAGTGGTCACGATCGTTGTCCTGGAGGATCTGCTCGAGCGACTTGCCCGTCTGCTGAGCGGTCAGTTCCGCCATCTGCTTCTTCATGTGCAGGATCAGCTCGGCCTGGATCTTGATGTCCGTGGCCGTTCCCCCGATGCCGCCCAGCGGCTGGTGCATGAGGATGCGCGCGTGCGGGGTGGCGTAGCGCTTGCCTGGGGTGCCCGAGGACAGCAGGAACTGTCCCATCGAGGCGGCCATGCCCATGGCCACGGTCGAGACGTCGGGCTTGATGTACTGCATGGTGTCGTAGATGGCCATACCGGCGGTGACGGATCCGCCGGGCGAGTTGATGTAGAGCGAGATGTCCGCTTCGGGATCTTCGGCGGCCAGCAGCATCATCTGCGCGCAGATGGCGTTGGCGTTGTCGTCACGCACCTCCGAACCGAGCCAGATGATGCGCTCCTTGAGAAGACGATTGAAGATGTGGTCGTCGAGACCCATTCCCCCACCGGCGTCGAGGCCGACGGGAGCTGTCATGTCGTGTGCGCTCACGTTTCACTCCTGTGTTCTGTGGATGGCTTGCTATGGACTCTAACCGCTCTCCCCTGGGTTTTAGTCCGCGGCGAGGCCTGTGTTCGCCCTCAGCGTGATCGGGATCAGCGCAGATGCAGAGACGGTGGGTACGGATCGTGATCCGTACCCACCGTCTCATCAGGATTCCACCGCCGAGGCGGCTCTCCCTCAGTTCTCTTCGGCAGCCTCTGCAGGTGCTTCGTCCGCGGCTTCCGCGCTCTGCGCGTCAGCGTCGGCATCCTCGGCGTCGTCACCGGCGGAGGTGAAGGCCTCCATGTCGACGACGTTTCCGGCGGTGTCCTTGACCGTGGCACCGGCCAGGACGGCGGCCAGTGCCTTGCGGCGCGAGACCTCGCCGACCAGCGCATTGACCTGGCCGGAGCTGTCGAGCATCTGAGCGAACTCGTTGGGGTTCATTCCGTACTGCTGCGAAGCGGAGATCAGGTACTCGATGAGTTCGGGCTGGCTGACCTCGACGTTCTCGGCTTCGGAGACGGCATCGAGGATGAACTGCGTGCGCAGGTTGCGCTCGGTCTCCTCGGTGACCTCCTTGCGGTGCTCGTCATCGTCCGAACGGTTCTCGGATTCGAGGTGACGCTCGACCTCGTCGGTGACGATCTTGGCCGGAACCGGCACGTCGAGGGTCTCCATGAGGTGTTCGAGGACCTTGTCGCGTGCCTGGACGCCCTGCTCGGTCTCCTTGTTCTTGCCGGCCTGGACGCGCAGGTCCTCACGCAGCTCGTCGATCGTGTCGAACTCGCTGGCCAGCTGAGCGAAGTCGTCGTCGGCCTCGGGCAGTTCGCGTTCCTTGACGGCACCCAGGGTGATCTTCACGGTGCCCTGTTCGCCGGCGTGCTCGCCGCCTGCGAAAGTGGTCTCGAAGGTCGTGGTCTCTCCGGCGGAGAGCCCGTCGAGGGCCTCGTCCATGCCTTCGAGCATCGTGCCGGCGCCGACCTGGTAGGAGATGTCGGAGGCGGTGTCGATCTCTTCGTCACCGATGGTGGCGACGAGGTCGAGGGTGACGAAGTCGTCCGTGGCTGCGGGGCGATCGACGGCGACCAGGGTTCCGAAGCGGGTGCGCAGCTGCTCGAGCTCGGCATCCACATCGGCGTCGGTGACCTCGATGGGGTCGACCTCGATGTTGATCGTGTCGTAGGCAGGCAGCTTGACCTCGGGACGCACGTCGACCTCGACGGTGAAGCCCAGTTCGCCGTCTTCGGTTCCGTCGAGTCCGGGAACCTCGGAGATCTCGACCTCGGGCTGGCCCATCGGCTTGAGGTCGTGCTCTTCGACCGCGTTGCGGTAGAAGTCATCAAGACCGTTGTTGACGGCTTCCTGGATCACAGCAGGACGACCGATGCGCTGATCGATGATGCGCGAGGGGACCTTGCCCTTGCGGAAACCGGGGACGGTCACCTGGGCACCGATGGTCTTGTATGCCTCGTCGACGCTCGGCTTGAGTTCGGCGTATGGGACTTCCACGCTGATCTTGACCCGGGTGGGGTCGAGTTGCTCGACGGAGCTCTTCACAGTGTGACCTTTCAAATTCGACAGTCATGCATTTTCGGTCATCTCCGACCTGATCATCCGGGTTCGTGACCGCAAACGGCCATCTCACAGCCTGATCGGTCATCTCGTGACCTTAGAGGGAGCGAAAGTCCACGAATAGTTCGCGCACGTCCGCAAGACGCAATCACCTATGTTACGCGAAACCCCGCCCGTTACGCGAAACAGGGGTGATTTCACGAATCCGCTCCACCTCGGTTCACGTAGAGCTCGTCGAGGGTGATGATGACGTTGGCTGCCGTCCATGACAGCGGTGCCACGGACACCGGGACACCCTCGGCGCTGATCTTCTCCGGCAGGGATCCGGCGCTCGTGCGATGGTCGGCGAGCCAGTCGAGGATCTCCTCGGCCTTCTCCGCCTGCCCGAGGCGCGCGAAGCCGAGCCCCATGAGCGAGGTCGACGGCGTCCAGCTGGAGCGGTCGATGATCCATCCGTGACCGGGCTTGATCCCGCCTGCCGGCTGTACGAGCCGGTCCCAGACTCCGCCGAGGAGCTCAGGGTCGAGTGCATAGATCCCCTCTGACCGGTCCGGTACGAGTCCGGCGGCGGGCAGGTAGGCGATGGCCGAATCGGCCCCGCCCGAGGTCGGATACCGCTGCATCCCATTGGCTTCGAAGGTCCGGGTGAAGGTCGCACGGTAGTCATCTGCTGTGCGCCGGACCGATTCAGGATCTCCGCCGAGGCGGCTCCACAGTTCCGGATCCGACTTCGTCAATGCGGTGAGCGAATTCATCCCGACCAGGGTCGGTCCGGCCAGACCGAGGGTGACCTGCGATTCTCCGACCTCCCAATAGTCCGGGCCGACGGGAGGCAGGCTGCGACCGTCGGAGGTGAGGTCGAAGAGGCGCCGGGTGGTCCGTCGCAGCAGGTCATCGAGGTCGCCGAGGTCGAACGGCTCGGCCGTCACCGTGGACACCGCGTGCACGTCGGATACCGCCCAGAGGACGAGGCCGAGGGAGTCGAACTGCGATTCCCGGTCGTCCGGGGCCCTTCCCGTCGCCGGGCCGACTCTGGCGGCGAACGAGCCGTCGACGGCCTGCACGGACTGCAGGAAGAGGAGATGGCTCCAGGCCAAATCCTGTCGACCGACTCGCGCCAGGGCGATGGCGGAGAAGGCGGTGTCGCGGGGCCAGACGTACCGCCAGGGGCCGGCCCATCCGGCGACCGCGGCGGGCAGATCGTCGCTGAGTACCCACAGGTCGAGCAGAGCAGAGACCGCCAGGTCTCGGTGGTGGACCGGCAGCAACGACAGCCATGGTTCGCAGGCCTCGAGGAACTCCTGCTGCCTCCTCGCGGGCCCCGGGTCCGCAAGGTCCGGCATGACTCGCGACTGCGCGGGCAGCGTCTGCGCGGTTTCGACGTCGAGGGCTTCGCGCCGGCCCGAGGAAGTGTAGGCAGCTGTGACGGAACGGACGGGGTCGGGGCGGGCCGCCTCGGCGAGGGCTGCCGTGATCGCTGACCCGAGACCGATCGCGCCGATCCCGATGGCGGCACCGGTGAGGATCGCTCGCCGGCTGGGCCGTGCGGTGCTCTGCGCACCGTGCGGGAGCGTGCCCTGCAGGGGTCGAACGGCGGTGGTCATGGGAGGATCCTACCTGTCCGGGCATGAGAAAACCGGCCTGACCAACGGATCAGACCGGCTTGTGGAGGGGATGACGGGAATCGAACCCGCACCATCAGTTTGGAAGACTGAGGCTCTACCATTGAGCTACATCCCCGTGTTGCGTGTTCGACTATAGTCGAGAACTTCCTCGACCGCCAAATCGACATTCGGTGACCTGCGCCACTTGCCTATCTGCACTGTGAGGTGCGTCGCATTAGCGGGTTTGCTCGATTCGCAAGGTGCAAGTCCCGACCCGCCTGTGGTTAGATAGGAGCCGTCGCGGGATGTGGCGCAGCTTGGTAGCGCATCTGTTTTGGGAACAGAGGGTCGCAGGTTCAAATCCTGTCATCCCGACAGACTTCAGCCGCCCGGACCGATCGGTCCGGGCGGCTTTCTCGTGCCCAACTACGCTGGCCCCCAATTACTACCTGAGGGCGGCCCGGATACCTGGCGCTAGGTTGCTCAGCTGTGTTGTCTCATTACGTTGCTGACAACCTGACTCATTACGTTGCTGACAGTATGTCTCAATACGTTGTTGACACACTTCGGGCCATGCCTGAAGCCCTCTCACTAGCCAAACGCCGC